>JANPIT010000410.1:0-3239 GCA_031425115.1 Opitutaceae bacterium
CTGGGCGGCCTGCAAGTCCTCGGGACCACCGCCGCTTTCCTCGGACTTGGGCTGGCCTGCGGTTTCGGCGTCCGCGTGTCGCTCGCCACCGGTCTCATCCTCGCGATGTCCTCGACCGCCATCGTGCTGCAATCGCTCCAGGAGCGCGGCCAGCTCAAAACCCCCGCGGGCGAAGCCTCCTTCGCCGTGCTCCTCTTCCAAGACATCGCGGTCATTCCCATTCTTGCGCTTCTCCCCTTGCTCGCGACGGAAAAACCCGCCGCGGGCACGGGCGCGACCACCGCCATTTCCGCGCTGCCCGGCTGGCAACAAACCGCCTTCGTCCTCCTGGCCGTCGCTTCGGTCGTCTTCGCCGGCCGCCATCTCGTCAACCCCGTCTTCCGCCGCATCGCCCGCTCCGGCCAGCGCGAACTGTTCACCGCCGCCGCTCTCTTGCTGGTCGTCGGCATCTCGCTCGTCATGCAGCGGGTCGGGCTCTCCGCCGCACTCGGCACCTTTGTCGCCGGCGTCGTCCTCGCCAACAGCGAGTATCGGCACGAGTTGGAAGCCGACATCGAACCCTTCAAGGGCCTGTTGCTTGGACTTTTTTTCATCACCGTCGGCGCCAGCATCGACCTCGGCCTGTTGCGCGCGCAGCCCGGTCTCATCATCGGTCTCGTCGCCGCGCTGCTGATCGTAAAGTTCACCGTGCTCTTCGTGCTCTCCCGCGTGTTTCGGTTGCCGACGCCCGACGGGGTGCTCTTCAGCTTCGCGCTCGCGCAAGGCGGCGAGTTCGCCTTCGTCCTCCTCACCTTCGTCGTCAACCAGCACGTGCTCACGCCCGGCGAGGCCGCGCCGCTCGTCGCCGCGGTCGCGCTCTCGATGGCCGCCACGCCGCTGCTCTTTCTCGTGAACCAGAAATGGGTCCAACCGCGCTTCGCCCGCGCGCGTGCGCCCGAGCGCGCCGCCGATGTGATCGATCCCGCCGCGCAGGAAAACCCCGTGATCATCGCCGGCTTCGGCCGCTTCGGCCACATCATCGGCCGGCTCTTCCGCGCCAATAACATCGGCACCACCGTGCTCGACCTCGACGCCGAGCAGGTCGAGATCATCCGCCGGCTCGGCATCAACGTTTTCTACGGCGACGCCACGCGCGTCGAACTCCTCCGCGCCGCCGGCGCCGCGCGCGCCCAGCTGATTGTCATCGCGATCGACGACGAGCAGAAATCCGTCGCACTGGCCGAGACCGTGCAAAAAAATTTCCCCCACTTAAAGATCTTCGCTCGCGCCGTCGGCCGGGTGCATGCCTACGAGTATCAGAAACGCGGTGTCCATAATTTCTACCGAGAAACCCTTGGCAGCTCACTCGATCTCGGCGTCGACGCCATGCGCGCCCTGGGGGTTGAGCCTGAGCAAGCGCAGCGCCTCGCGCGGATCTTCAAGGAGCACGACGAGCGCAGCGTGCGCGAGCTCGCCCAGTATTGGGAAGATGATGACGCCTATTTCAAAAACGCCCGCCAACACATCGAGGCCTTCGAGCGGATGTTCGCGAGCGACGCGCCATCCACGCCCATCAAGTCGAAAGGCGAGTCAACCTAGCCGCCGCCGCGCAGCCTGCTCACGCGATTCGAACTTCGCGCCATGAAAACCAAACTCCTCTTCATCTGCTCGCGCAATCAGTGGCGCAGCCCCACCGCAGAAGCGCTCTTCCGGGACCATCCCGCTTACGAGGCGCGCTCCGCAGGCACGGAAAACAACGCGCGGATCAAGCTCACCGCCGGCCATGTGGGCTGGGCCGATCTGATTTTCTGCATGGAGAAAGCCCACGCCGCCCGCGTGGAGGAGCGCTTCCACGAGGAACTGGCCGACAAGCCGCTCATCGTGCTGCGCATCTCCGACGACTACGAATTCATGGACCCGGCCTTGATCGATCTGCTGAAGACCGAGCTTTCCGAACACGTCCAGCTCTAGCCGGCCACGCCCGGCGTCATACCACCACCAATACGATCGCCAGCATCATGCAGACGGCGCCGGCCAGCCGCCACGCCAGCACCCCCGGCCCCAGCTGCTGCTCTCGGCTCTGCACCCAGTGACCAAAGAGCCAGACCAGGACCACCGTCCATAAGCCGCGCGAACTGTAGACCACGTTGACCGCCGTCACATTTCCCCAATACGCCACGGTCGAAACGAAGGCCACCGACTGCGCGCCCACCAGTGCCGTCCCGCCGAGCAGCCACGGCCACGTTGCACGCGGGATCGCGCTCAGGGGCGCACGAAAGCGCAAAATGAACCCCAGCGAAAAGACGGAGGAAATCGCCAGCGTCAGGGGCAGGAACCGTCCCATGCCCCACCCCGGCGCCCATTGCTGCGTCAGCACGTCGAACACCGTGTAACATATCGCCGCGAGGCCCGCCGTCACAATGGTCCGCCCCACGCGTTGATGCGGCAGGCCGCCGCCGCTGCGGTTCAACAGCGCGATGCCCACCGTCGCCAGCACGGCCGCGAGCCACAATTGCCAGCGCAACGTCTCGCCTACCCACACCGACACGAGCACGGCCACGAGGAGTATCTTGATTCCGAGGACAGGCGTCGCCACCGAGGCGTCGCCCTGCTCGAGCGAGATGTAGGTCAGCCACTGGCCAGCCACGAAACTCAGCGCGACGACCGTCGGCTGCCACCAGAGCTCCCAGTGGAGCGTGCCTTCCAACAGCCACATCGGCTGGAAAAAAAGCGCTGTCATCAAGTTGGCGACAAACGCCGTCCGCCACACGCCCACACCCAAATCGGCCGCGCGCTTCACCACCAACGTGCCCGCGGCGTAGACGAGCGCGGCCAGCAGGATGATGACAAATGGCAGAGTCACGCGAGTGCCCGCGCCTCCAGCACCGGCTCGCCCTGACTCCCCGCCTTGCGTCGCAACCCCTGCGCTCCCTCCGCCCCGGATTCGGCTAGCTTCATTCCTTCTTCGCCTTCGCCGCGGGCTCCGCCGGTGGCGCCGCGTAGTTCAACACCTGCCCATCCTTCAGCAATCGCTCCTTCAACCTGGCATACGGCACGTCTTGCACCGCCATCTTCCCGTCGATCGCGAGCACGGCCGCCGTGGCCGCCGACTGTCCCAGAATCATAAATACAGGCTCCATTCGGATCGAACCGAACGCGATGTGCGAACTCGAGAGGCACACCGGCACGAACAGATTGTCGGCCTGCCCCTTCTTCGGCACGAGCGAGCCGTAGGCGATTTCATACGGGCCGCCGGCAGA
>JANPIT010000411.1:0-5572 GCA_031425115.1 Opitutaceae bacterium
GCGAGCACGCCGATGATCGTGGTCGATCTCTCGGGCGACGGACGCAACGATTTCATCTGGGGCCACGGCCACAACTACGGGCTGTATTGGGAGGAGCGCCGCGACGACAACAAGGATGGCACGACCAACTGGCGTCATCACTTGATCGACGACAAGGTCTCGCAGAACCACAATCTGGTGTGGGAGGACATCGATCGCGACGGTCAGCCGGATCTCATCACGGGCCGCCGGGTGAAGGCGCACAGCGGGAACGATCCGGGCGACAACGAGCCGGGCGCGGTCTATTTCTACAAGTGGGACGCAGCCACGAAGCGTTTCTCGAAAAACACGATCGCCGAGGGCGGACCCGGCACCGGCCTGCAAATCCGGCTCGCGGATCTCGACGGCAACGGCTGGAAAGACGTCGTCGTCGCCGGCAAGAGCGGCACGCACATTCTCTGGAACGACGGCAAGTAAATCCACCCCTGCGTCGTCCGATCGTCTTTCACCTCGCACCTCTCTCCATGTTTCATCGCGCGCGTTTTTTTCTCGCCCTCGTCTTCACCAGCGTGGCGGCTCTGGCCGCTCTGCCTCCCGGTTCTTTCGAGCTCAAGACCGGTGACCGCGTCGTTTTCCTCGGCGATCGTCTGATCGAGGGCGAGCAGTATGCGGGCTGGGTCGAGCTGATGCTCACGTCGCGCTATCCCGATCGCGCGATCACGTTTCGCAATCTGGGCTGGAGCGGAGACACTCCGGCGGGCGATTCCCGTTTCGGGTTGAGCTTGCTGCAG
Organism: Opitutaceae bacterium; assembly: GCA_031425115.1. Classification (GTDB taxonomy): domain Bacteria; phylum Verrucomicrobiota; class Verrucomicrobiia; order Opitutales; family Opitutaceae; genus ER46. Next base: position 771 of record JANPIT010000411.1, read on the forward strand.
GCGGGCAAGGAGCCGGCCAACGAAGGTTGGACGCAGCTGCTGAAGCAGATCGACGACGCGAAACCGACGGTCGTTTTCGTGGGCTACGGCATGGCTAGCTCGTTCGACGGCGCGGCGGGGGTCGCGAAGTTCAAAACCGATTATGCGAAGCTGCTCGACGCGATCGAGAAGACCTCGCCGGGCGTGCGCCTCGTGCTCCTCTCGCCGCTCCGTCATGAAGCTCTTGGCACGCCCTGGCCCGACCCGGCGGCGCACAACGCGCAGCTCGCCCTCTACGCGAAGGCGGTTGGTGAGATCGCGACGACGCGGAAGGCGGCCTTCATTTCTCTTTTCGATCTGTTGCCGGCGCGCGTTGGCGGCGGTGCGGCGCGCCTGACCGACAACGGCCTGCAGCCTACGGCGCAGGGGTATCGCGTGATTGCCGAGGTGTTGGAGGATCAACTCTTCGGCGACACGCCGCGCGGGGGATGGCGCACGAGTCTGCAGGCGGAGCCGCTGCGCCAGGCGATCCTGCGCAAGAACGAGTGGTTTTTCCACCGCTCCCGGCCGGCGAACATGGCCTACATTTTCGGTTTCCGGAAACGCGAGCAGGGGAAGAACGCGACCGAGGTGCTGCAGTTCGACGAGTTCATCGCCACCGAGGAGAAACGCATCGCGCAGCTCCGCGGCCTCCAGCCGGCGAATGTCCCCGAGGCCGCGCGGCGCGTTGGCAACCTCATCGCGAAATTCACGCCGCAACCGCACCCCCAGTTCGAGGTTGCGGATGGCCTCGAGGTCACGCTTTGGGCGGAAAATCCGCTGCTGCACAAGCCGACGCAGATGAACTTCGACGCCCAGGGCCGGCTGTGGGTCGTGAGCTCCGAGCTGTATCCACAAATTGAACCGGGCCAGGCCGCGACCGACAAGATCATTGTCCTGGAGGACACGAAGGGCGCGGGTCGCGCGGACAAGGCGACGGTGTTTGCCGATGGCTTGCTCATCCCGACCGGCATCACGCCGGGTGACGGCGGGGCGTATGTGGCGCAGAGCAGCGATCTTATCCACTTTCAGGATACCGACGGCGACGGGAAGTCGGATGTGCGCCGCACCGTCCTGAGCGGATTCGGCACCGAGGACACGCACCACAATCTCCACACGCTGCGCTGGGGGCCGGACGGACGGATGTATATGAATCAGTCGGTTTACACGCGCACCGATGCGGAGACGCCGCACGGTGTCGTGCGGCTGAAGGCCGGCGGCATCTTCCGTTTCGATCCGCGCGACCAGCGCATGGAGGTGCAGTATCGCGGGCTCATTAACGGCTGGGGCCACGAGTTCGACGCGTTTGGCCAGTCGTTCCTCACCGACGGCGCAGGTTTTCAAGGCATCGTCTGGGGCATCCCCGGCGCGACGTATCGCACGCTCGCCCCGGCGCGCCGCGAGCTGCAAAGCGTGAGTCCGGGCAACTATCCCAAATTTGCCGGCATCGAGATCGTGCGCAGCGCGCATTTTCCGGCCGACTGGCAGGGCGACGTGATCACGGCGGATTTCCGCGCGCACCGCATCGTGCGCTTCAAGCCGAGCGATCAGGGATCGGGATACGTGACGAAGGAGATGCCTGATCTGATGCGCACGACGGCCGATTCCTTTCGGCCGATCGATCTGCGGCTCGGGCCGGATGGCGCGCTCTACATCGCTGATTGGAGCAACCCGATCATTCAACACGGCGAGGTGGATTTCCGCGATACGCGACGCGACAAGTCCCATGGCCGCATCTGGCGCGTGGCGGTGAAAGGCGCAGCGCCGTTGCCCAGAATCGATTTCACCAAGCTCGCCAATCCGGCGCTGCTCGACCGGTTGCTCTCGGCGAACAGCTACGACCAGGCGCAGGCGAAACGCGTGCTGGTCGAGCGCGGGGCGGCCCGCGTGCTGCCCGAACTCGACGCGTGGACGAAGCGGCAGACCACGGAGACGGCACGGCTGCACGCACTGTGGACGTATCAGGCGCTCAACCACGCGCGGCCGGAATTGGTGACGGAATTGATCGCGGCGAAGGATGCGCGCGTGCGCGCGGCCGCGATTCGCGTGCTGCCGGCGGATGGGCAGATCGGCGCCTTGGAAAAACTCGTCGCTGACAATCACCCGCGCGTGCGCCTCGAGGCGGTGCGTGCGCTCGGCAGCCGAAAGACGGAGCGCGCGGCGGAGCTTGCGCTCGGCGTGCTCGAGCGGCCGATGGATCCCTATTTGGATTATGCGGTGTGGCTCACGATCAATGAACTGGCGGAACCGTGGGTCGCAGCGGTGAAGAGCGGCGCGTGGAAAGTCGCCGGACGCGAGAAGCAGCTCGAGTTTGCGCTGAAGGCGATCGAGCCGGTGCTGGCCAGCGAGATTTTGGGTCAACTGTTGGGCAAGACCGGCGTGGCGCGCGACGGCGCGGGCCCCTGGATCGAGTTGATCGGTTCGGCCGGCGGACCGGCGGAGCTGCGGCAACTTTTCGATCCACTCCTGCGCGGTGATTTCACGGATGCGGCGGCCTTGCGCGCGCTCGCGGCCCTCGGGGACGCGGCGCGGTTGCGCAGCGTGAAACCGGCAGGCGAACTCGCGGGTCTGGCTGGCGTATTGACGTCGAAAGAGGCCGCGCGCCGGGTCGCGGCACTCCAACTGGCGGGGACGTGGAAGTTGAGCGCGTTCAAGCCCCAGTTGGTAAAGGTGGCGGGCAATGTGGCGACTCCCGCGGCCGAGCGGGCGGCGGCTTTCACGGCGCTGCGCGAGATCGGCGGCCGGCCCATCGTGGTGGAATTGCAGAAATTGGCGGGCGACGGCGCGCCGGAGATCCGCCGCGAGGCGGCGGTGACGCTGGCGTCGCTGGAGCTGCCGAGTGCGGTGCCGCACGTGCTCGCGGTTTTGAAGGCCACGACGGACGAAGCGCAGTCCCAGGCGCTGTGGCGCTCACTCCTCGGTATCCGCGGAGTGAGTGCGCGTCTGGCCACTGAGTTGACGAAGACGGAGCTGCCGCGGCCGGTGGCGCTCGCCGGGCTGCGGCCGGCGCGTGAAGGCACGCAGCATCAAGCGCTCGTGCCCATCTTGATGAAGCAGGCGGGCCTCACGCTCTCCGAGGTGCAGTTGACGGCGGCGGAGATGCAGGCGTTCGCCCGTGAGGCGTTGGCCAAGGGTGACGCGGCGCGGGGCGAGTTGCTTTACCGACGCACGGAGTTGGCGTGCGTGGCGTGTCACGCGATCGGTGGCGCGGGTGGCAAACTCGGTCCCGATCTTACGAGCATCGGAGCGAGCGCACCGGCAGATTACCTCGTGGAATCGCTGCTCTACCCCAGTGCAAAAATCAAAGAAGGGTATCACTCGGCGATGATCTCGACGAAGGACGGGCAGGAGCACAACGGCATGATCGCGAAGGAGAGCGACACGGAGATCGTGTTGCGCACCGCTGCGAATCAGGACGTGTCGATCCCGGTGCGTAATATCGCGAAGCGCGCCAGCGTGGGCTCGTTGATGCCTGCGGGCTTGATCGAGACGCTGCTCCCGGACGAGCGGCTGGATCTCGTGAAATTTCTCGCGCAGCTCGGCAAGCCAGGCGATTTCGACGCCGCGAAGGGCGGCGTGGCGCGCACGTGGAAACTCTATCTCGTGCTCAGCGCGAACGAGCACCTCGGAGTCGAGCGCGTGGTTGCGGGCGATTTCGCCCTGAACGACTGGCAGCCGGCGTTTTCGCTCGTGAGCGGGGACTTGGCGCGCGAGACGGTGGAAGGCGTGTTTCCCAATCGCGGCAACAATCGCGGGCTCTTCGCCGCCACGCAGTTCGAGTCGACTCAGGGCGGCTCGGTCACGTTTGCGCTGCGCGGCGAAGTGAAGCGCGCGTGGGTCAACGGCACACTCGTGAAGCTTGGTGCGACGTTCACCGTGCCCGCGCGGCGCGGCGTGAACACGCTCGTGCTCCAGCTCAACGATGTCCGGCCGGACACGCTCAAGCTCACGTCGGGCGAGGTATCGTTTCTAACCCAGTAACGGACCCGCGCGGAAAACAGGTGGAAGGGCCGCGCGGCAGTAGCTGGCCTGCGACCCGCGGCCTCGGATGATTTCCCGGGATAATTTCGGAAATTTCCCTAGGCCGCCGGGTTTGTCGGCGCCCCACCGCTTCACAGCATGGCGCGGTGATTAGCGCAGTTAACATCTTCGTGCTGGGACATTCCGGGAGGCGCGCATGAGTCGCGTGCGAGGCTTCCTGCGCAATTCCGTGCGTGGTCGGTTGGTCTTCCTCGTCATGGCCATCGCCGTGCCGTCGACGATTTTGGTGAGCGTGCTGGTGTGGCTGGCGTATCGGAACGAACACGCGTCGAACGCGCGGCACATCGTGGAGTCCGCGCGGGCGTTTTCCGTCTTGGTCGACCATCACCTCGTGCGGAGCGAGGCCGTGTTGCGCGGACTTGCGGCCTCGCCGGATCTCGACCGGGGTGATTTTACCTCGTTCGTTGCCCGGGGCCGCCAAGCGCTGACGGATTCAGAAAGCTGGATCGTGGTGGCAGACGAAACCGGCCAGCAGTTGGCGAACACGCGGCTGCCGCCCGGCGCGGCGCTGACGCGGAACGCGCTCGAGGGCGACTTCGCGGCAGCGATGCACGCGGGTCGGGTCTATTATTCCGACGTATTCCCCGGCCCGCTCACGAAACGCCTGATGTGTTTTGTCGCGATTCCGGTGATTCGCGACGGGCGGCAGAAGTATACGTTGAGCATCGGGATGCGGCCTGAGTCGCACGCGACCATATTTGGCGCGTAGCATTTATCGCCAGACACCGTCGTGGCGATCGTGG
>JANPIT010000412.1:0-4442 GCA_031425115.1 Opitutaceae bacterium
CAGCGGCTGGTGGCTCTACGCGTCCACGTGGATGGTGCTGAGCAAGAATCGGGAGTTCATGGACCGGCCGGCGTTGCGCAATGCTGCGAGCACCCCAGTCACCACGCCCAACGACATTCCGCTTTGGACCGACGACTACACGAGCATGTTCAAGGTTCTGCAGTAGCGGAGGCATCGGGAAGGGTAGGCAATGACCCGTTTGCCTCCTTCTGCCGCGATGCTTGCCCGGCGGATAGATAAGCTCGGCGTCCCGGGACTTCGCGCGCTTCGTAAGGTTTTCTGCTTCCGAGCTAGCAACGATTCGCCTGCCGTGGTCGTCTGGCGGGCGAACACGACCGGTTTCTCGTTCGCTCCCACTTTTTCATGACTCCTCCTCCTCCGTCCCGTCTTCGCTGGTTTCTGTATGCCGCGGTCGCGCTGATGTTTGCTACGGGAGTCTGGTGGTTCGGCTTTCACGCCGAGGCGCCGAAGCGGCCGACGAGCATGTTTCGCTCCAAGGGCAACTCCACGCCCGCCCCGGTCCGTGCCGTCCCGGGCAAGACGCAGGATCTTTCGGTGCATCTGCGCGCCATCGGCACCGTCGTCCCGCTCAATATCGTGACCGTGCGCAGTCGCGTGGAAGGCCAGTTGCTGCGCGTCGTCTTTCAGGAGGGCCAGCCGATCGAGAAGGGGCAGTTGCTCGCGGAAATCGACCCGCTCCCGTATCAGATCAAACTTTCCCAGGCCGAGGGGCAGCTCCGGCAAAACGAGTCTCTCCTCCGCACGGCGCGCGCCGATCTCGAACGTTTCAAGCAGCTCAACGGGCAGGGCCTCGTGACCGAACAGCAACTCGAGGCCCAAAAATCACTCGTGGTCGAACGCGAGGGCTCCCTCGCCGCCGACCAGGCGCAGGTCGATGACGCCCGCCGCCAGCTCGCCTACACCAAAATCGAGGCGCCGATTTCCGGTCGACTGGGCCTGCGCCAAGTCGACGCCGGTAATCTCGTCCGCCCGAACGATGCCAACGGTCTCGTCGTCATCACGCAAACGAGCCCCGTGACGGTCTCGTTTACCATCCCGGAAATCGAGCTGCAGAAAGTGCTGGAGCCACTGCGCGCGGGTGAAGTGTTGCCCGTCGAGGCGTGGGATCGCGGCGAGCAGGTGGTGCTCGCGAAGGGATCGTTGAAGACCGTCGACAACCAGATCGAGCTCGCGACCGGCACGCTGCGACTCAAGGCGGAGTTTCCGAACCAGGATGAAAAGCTTTTCCCCAATCAATTCGTGAACGTCCGGATGCGCGTCCGCACGCTGAAGGACGCGACGGTGGTGCCGAGCGCCGCCGTGCAATTCGGCTCCCGCGGCACGTATCTTTATCTCGTCAATGCCGAGAGTCAGGCGACCGTCCGCGACGTCGTGCTCGGACCTTCCGAGGGCGGCGTGCAGGCGGTCACGAGCGGATTAAAGCCCGGTGAAATCGTGGTGCTGGAGGGCATGGACCGGCTGCGCGAGGGCCGCACTGTTTTCGTTGTGCCGGAAGATGGCGTGAAAATGCCCACGGGTGATGCGTCCGGAAAAAAAGGCGGCGGCGATCCTTCGAAAAAGGGCGGCGGCGCGGGTGGCGAGGGCAAGAAGCGCAAGCAGTCCTCGTAACTCCGTGATGATCCCGTCGAATCCCGCCAGCGCGCGTGTCGGAGAGTGGGTGGAGCGGCTTGACCACAAGCCGCTGGTTGTGGCGCTCGCGCAGCCTCGTTTGGGCACGCACATCCTGAAGCGGCTTGGGGTCAAGCCGCTCCACCTCGAACCGACCGGTCTCGCATAGCCGCCATGAACCCGTCACGCGTTTTCATTCTTCGGCCGGTGGCGACCGCGCTACTCATGGTAGCGCTGCTGCTCTCCGGCATCATGGCCTACCGGCTACTGCCGGTCTCGGCGCTGCCGCAGGTGGATTTCCCCACCATTCAGATTTTCACGTTCTATCCCGGCGCCAGCCCCTCCGTCACGGCGAGCTCGATCACCGCGCCGCTCGAGCGCCGGTTCGGCCAGATCCCCGGCATCAATCAGATGTCCTCGACGAGCTCGGCGGGCGCCTCGGTGATCACGTTGCAGTTCTCGCTCGAGCTCTCGCTGGCTGTGGCCGAGCAGGAAGTGCAGGCGGCAATCAACGCTGCGGACAACCTGCTGCCCAACGATCTCCCGGCGCCGCCGATTTATCGCAAGGTGAACCCTGCCGATACGCCCATCCTCACGCTCGCCGTGACCTCCGGCAGTCTGCCGCTGCCCCAGGTGCATGATTTAGTGGATACGCGCGTCGCCCAGAAGCTCGCGCAGATTCCCGGTGTCGGCATGGTCAGCCTCGCCGGTGGTCAACGCCCAGCCGTGCGGGTGCAGGTCAACCCCGGCGAACTCGCCGCGCGCGGACTCAATCTCGCCGACGTGCGCTCCGCCATCGGAGCCGCCAGCGTGAACGGGCCGAAGGGTAGCTTCGACGGTCCCATCCGCACCATCCTGATGGACGCGAACGACCAGCTCCGCTCCGTCGAGGAATACCGCAATCTCATCATCGCGTGGCGCGACGGCGCGCCGTTGCGGTTGGGTGATGTCGCGCGCATCGAAAACGCCGCGGAAGACCGCCGGCTCGCGGCTTGGGCGGACAAACTCCCCGCGGTCCTCATCAACATCCAGCGTCAGCCCGGCGCGAATGTCATCGAGGTCGTCGACCGCGTGCAGGCGTTGTTGCCGCAACTCACCGCGAGCCTGCCTGCGTCCGTCGACATGGTCGTCCTGACTGATCGAACGCAAAGCATCCGTGCCTCCGTTAAGTCCGTGCAGCACGAGCTCATTTTCGCCGTGCTGCTCGTCGTGCTCGTCACGTTCGCTTTCCTGCGCAATTTCGCCGCCACGATCATTCCCAGCATTGCGGTGCCACTGTCACTCGTCGGCACGTTTGGCGTAATGCATTTGATGGGGTTCTCGCTGAACATCCTCACGCTGATGGCGCTCACGATCGCGACCGGCTTCGTGGTCGATGACGCGATCGTGATGCTGGAAAATATCGCGCGCTACCGCGAGGAGGGTGACTCGCCGATGGACGCCGCGCTGAAGGGCGCGTCGCAGATTGGCTTCACGCTCGTGTCTCTCACGGTGTCGCTCATCGCGGTGCTGATCCCGCTGCTCTTCATGGGCGAGGTGGTCGGTCGATTGTTTCACGAATTCGCCATCACGCTCGCAGTCTCCATCCTGATCTCACTCGTCGTCTCCCTCACCCTCACGCCGATGATGTGCGCGCGCATGCTCTCTGCGCCGCAGAAACACGGCCACGGCAAACCGGACTTCCTCGATCGGGTGATTGCCCGCTACGGCGTGTGGCTGGAGTGGGTGCTCGAACATCAGAAGCTGACGCTGCTCGTGACCGTCGGCACGCTGGCGCTCACCGCGGGGCTCTACCTCGTGGTGCCGAAGGGATTTTTCCCGTTGCAGGACAGCGGTGCGTTGCAGGCTGTGACGGAAGCACCGCAGTCGATCTCGTTCACCGCGATGGCGCAGCGGCAGCAGGAATTGGCGGCAAAGATTCTCGAGGATCCCGCGGTGACGAGTCTCTCGTCCTTTATCGGCGTCGACGGCACCAACGCCACGCTCAACAGCGGGCGCATGCTCATCAACCTGAAGCCGCACAGCGAGCGGAAGGACTCTGCGCTGAAGGTCATCGATCGCCTGCGCACGCGGGCGCTGGAGGTGCCCGGCATCGCGCTTTACCTCCAACCCGTGCAGGAGCTGACGATCGAAGATCGCGTGAGCCGCACGCAGTTTCAGTTCACGCTGACTTGTCCCGACGAAGAGCTGCTCACGAATTGGCTGCCCACGTTGCTCAATCGTTTGCAGGAACTGCCCCAGCTCTCAGACGTGGCGAGCGATCTGCAGAACCAGGGCCTGCAGGCGTATCTCGAGATCGATCGCGAGGCGGCGAGCCGGCTGGGCGTGACGATCGCCGATGTGGATGAAGCGCTTTACAGCGCGTTTGGCCAGCGGCAGATTTCCACGCTCTTCACCCAGGCGAGCCAGTATCGCGTGGTGCTCGAAGTCGACCCGCGGTTGACGACGGGACCCGAAGCGTTGACGACGGTTTTCGTGCGCACGCGCGGAGGGAAACCGGTGCCGCTCTCCAGCATCGCCCGCGTGAGTGAGCGGCCGACGACGCTGCTCATCAACCACGTCGCGCAATTCCCCGCCGTCACGGTTTCGTTCAACCTCGGGCCCGGCGCTTCGCTGGGTGACGCCGTCACGGCGATCGAGCAGACGGCACGCGAAGTGGAAGTGCCGCCCGCGATCGAGATGCGGTTTCAAGGTGCCGCCCACGCTTTCCGCTCGTCGCTCTCGAGCACACTGTTCCTCGTCCTCGCGGCGGTGGTGACGATGTATATCGTGCTCGGAATCCTCTACGAGAGCGCGATCCACCCGATCACGAT
>JANPIT010000413.1:0-2600 GCA_031425115.1 Opitutaceae bacterium
GATTCAATGCTTCACCTGCGCCAGGTGCTGCCGGAGCAGGTCCTTGCCGTAGTCGTTGCCGTTCGGGGTCCGCACCCCCACGTGGATGTGGTCGCGCATCGGCTTGGTCGGCTCGGCTTGCAAATGCCGGGTGTTCGCCGGCGGTTGGTGATCGAACTCGATCAACACGACCGGGCTGTGAATCCGGTAATAGAATACGCTGTCGTCCGCGCTGCCGCCGACCCACGCAAACCGCGTGCGATCCAACTGGGCCCGGACTTCGTCCAACTTCACCTTGGCGTGCCCGTCGTCCATGTTGCCCACGAATAGCGCGACCAACTGCATCAATTCGTTCTTCTGCGCAGCGTTCAGCTCCGCCACGGGCAGACCGGCATAAGGCACCACCGCGTTATCTTTGAAACCTTCCGCCTGGTTGTTGGCGCGCGTCTTATTCGGCTCGATAACGGCCTTCTGACGCTGTGCTTCCGTGAGCGACCGAAACATCGCGAGCCCACGAGCCTGTTCTTCCTGCAGGATAATCGTGCCCTTGTATTTTCCGACGTGGGCCACGACCGGCTCCGAGCCAAAGAACGCCGGCGCCATCACCACCTGATCGCGCAACACGAAATAATTCACGATCAAGTGGTGGCCATCGATCTGCCAACCCCAGGGCTGGTCCGCTGACGGTTCGCCCATCACGGTGATGTGGTAGAGCCACTCGCCGTATTCCGTGAAATTGTTGTTGTTCAGCTCTCCCAGCGAATGGTTCAGCTTCATGATATCCTGCGAAAGCTTCAGGCCTTTCGCGCTGAGCGCCGCGCGCAACAACCCAAACGCGGCCGTGCGCTGCGCCTCGTTCATTTCCTGGAAACTCACCCCCTGCCGCGTGTAGCGGTGCACGTTCATCCACTTGCGCCACTCGCTATCGTCCACCGGAAACTTCGTCTTCGCCCGCTGCTCCGGCGTCAGCGCCGCGAGAAACGCTTCCGCCGCCTTCCGCACCGGCTCCGTCGTCACCCCGCTGGCTCGAATGGGAAACAGTCCCGCCTCCACCTTGCCATCCGCCGTGACGCCGCGAAACGGCTCGGCCAGCGCCGCCTCCTCCCGCGCGGCCATGCCGCCGGGGCCTCCGGGCCCTTTGGCTTTCGGCGCCTGCGCGTATCCGCGCGAGCATAACAGCAACAGGGCGATAAATCCGGGCAGGAGGTTGCGCATGGGTAGGTGGGGATGCCCCAACCCATGGCGCATCGCTCCGCACTTGTCACCCCAGGATCCGCTTTCTCCCGCTTATCAGTCCTTTTTCCTGAGTTCCTGATTTCGACATTCAATCTGTTGAGCTTCCTTCCCCTCCAAAATTCTTAGCTTCAGGGCCGGTAAGCCGGATTCTGTTCTGCGCCTTGCGGCGCTTCGGTCGTCATTTCTCTCGGGGCCACCTTGCGGCGGCCCCGGCTCGTCTCACTCACTTGAGCGTCGCGAGCTGCGACATACCCGTGGCTATGGGACGGGCCGCCCAGCCACCTATTTTGCCTTGCACCGGAAGGGGTTTTTCGTGCCACCGACGTCGCCGTCGGCGCGGTGGGCTCTTACCCCACCTTTTCACCCTTACCGCACAGTTGCCCGCGCGGCGGTATATTCTCTGTGACACTGTCCGTCGACGCGCTTTGAAACGCGCCTCCTGCGCTCGCCTTGCAGCTGGCGCAGCATCCTGCCCTGCGGTGTCCGGACTTTCCTCTCCGAACTTTCTAAAACGGGCGCGGCGTTACCCGCGCCTTGGGATCAAAGAACTCGGAGCGACGACCAGGCCCCAAAGCTAAGGATGCCAACGCTGCAAACCGCCCGCGCAGACGCAAGCCGCGTCCACGGATCGCCCGGGCGCATCTTTGTTTCCGGGCACCTTGGAGCCGCGGCGCGCTCGCCGCGGTCGGCCACGCGACGAGGGCGTCGCGTCCCCAGCGGCACGCCCCCGCGCCAAACAGGGCTTGGCATGGCCACCCGCTCCCTCAGCCTCGTTTACTTTCCCGCCGCCTGGCCGGCGCCTCCACATGTTCCGTCGCGCTCTTCTCCTTCCCTGTTCTCTGCTGCTCGCGGACCTGCCCTCGTTCGCAGCCGCTGCGGCTCCGGAGACCCGCCCCGTTCCCACCGCGGCCAACCCGCCCGCTACCGGACCGCGGCTGGTGGTGGACGAACGCATTTTCGATTTCGGCACCGTGCACAAGGGCGCATCCGTGCGGCACGCGTTCGTCATCCACAATCGCGGCACCACACCGCTCGAGATTAGCGAAGTCCGCCCCGCCTGCGGCTGCACCAGCGCAGGAGATTGGAGCCGCACGCTCGCCCCGGGCGCCTCGGGCTCCATCCCGCTCAAATTCGAGAGCGCCCAGTTCGCCGGCCCGATTACCAAGACCGTCGTTGTCGTCAGCAACGACCCCACCGCGCCGGAGACCGTGCTGGAAATCAAGGGTATCGTCCGCACCCCGGTTATGGTTTCCAATCCGGTGATCATTTTTCCCGCGCTGACCGATCCCAGCCAGTCCGCCACGCGCTCGGTCACCATCCGCCACGAAGTCGACGGTGTCCTAAAACTCAGCGACCTGACGTGCGACAAGCCGCAGTTCAAACCG
>JANPIT010000414.1:0-12584 GCA_031425115.1 Opitutaceae bacterium
GCGATGGTTGTTCAACTCGAAGGCATCCGCACGCGCCTCTGGGAAGTCCCGGTGCCCGCGGGAAATTACTCCCGGCTGCGCGCTACCGATAAAGTTCTATTTCTCACCGATCGCGATCGCACGCCCGACAGCAGCAGCGCCACGCCCACGAGCCGACTCCGCGCGCTGGAAATCAAAAACAAGGACATCGAGTTCGTCACCGTCAGCGACGGTGTCTCCAGCTACGAGTTGTCCACCGACGGAAAGAAAATGCTCTTCCGGCGCACGACCTCACTCTACGTGATCGACGCTGCGGCCAAAGCCGCGAGCGGGCTGGAGAAGTCCAAGGTAAACTTGGACGCGCTGAAGTTTTCGTTTCAGCCGCGCGAGAGCTGGCGCCAGATGTTCACCGACGCATGGCGGCTGCATCGCTATTATTTTTACGACAAGGGCATGCACGGCGTCGACTGGAAGGCCAACCTCGCCAAGCACGCTCCGCTCGTGGATCGCGTGACCGATCGCGATGAACTCAACGACGCTCTCGCTTACATGATGAGCGAGCTGTCGGCGTTGCACACCTCGGTTCAACCCGGCGATGTCCGCTCCTCGCCCGATGAAGAGACCATCGGCCTCGCCTCCCTCGGTGCCCGGCTCGTGCGCGATGAAGCCGCCGGCGGCTATCGCATCACTGATATCTACCGCGGCGATCCCGACTACCCGGACAAACTTTCTCCGCTCCAGCGACCCGGCCAGCGCATCGCTGAGAATGATATTATCGAGAGTATCAACGGCGTCAGGACGCTCAGCGTGCCCGATGCGGGTGCTTTGTTGCGCAATCAGGTGAATCGCCAGGTGCTGCTTCGCATCAAGCCGGCCCGCGGCGGCGCAGCCGGCGCGGGTAGCACGGAGTCATTCGACACGATCGTCACGGCGCTCAACGCCACCGATGCCGTGAGTCTGCGCTACACCGATTGGGAGTTGTCCCGGCGCAATCGCGTCGAGCAGAAGGGCGACGCGAAAATCGGCTACGTGCATCTGCGCGCCATGGGGCCGTCCGACTATTCGCAGTGGGCGCGCGACTATTATCCCGTGATCGATCGCCCCGCGCTCATTCTCGATCTCCGGCACAACCGCGGCGGCAACATCGAGAGCTGGCTCATCTCGCGACTCATGCGCCGCCCGTGGATGTGGTGGGCACCGCGCAACGCCGATCCTACGCCCAATATGCAGAACCCGTTCCGCGGTCACCTCGTCGTCCTCGTCAACGAATGGACTGCATCCGACGGCGAGACGATGGCCAACGGCGTGCGTCGCCTCGGCCTCGGCACCTTGATCGGCACGCGCACCTGGGGCGGCGGCATCTGGCTGCGGACCGGCATCAATCGCCTGGTGGATCGCGGGGTGATCACCGCGGCGGAGAACGGATCGTTTGTGCCCGAGGAAGGTTGGGTCGTCGAAGGCCCGGGCATCACGCCCGACATCATCGTCGACAACGCCCCCGCCGCCACCTTCCGCGGCGAAGACGCGCAACTCGACGCGGCGATCGCGAAGCTGAAAGAGCTCCTCGCCAAAGACCCGCGCCCGCTTCCCACGCCACCGCCGCCGATGATCATGAAGCCGGCGCAGTAGGCGGCGCAGGGCGCAATGTGACATAAGACCAAGGTGGGCCGTGCACTCCGTGCGCGGCTGATCGACGGACGCCTCACAACCGCGCGCGGAGCGCACGGTCCACCTCGGATCTCTAGCCCCCGCGAATCACCTAACGCGACCGCTCACCTGCCCGCCGCCTTCAACGCCTCGCCATACCACTTCGTCGCGTCGACCTTCAGTTTCGCGAGTTCGGTCGGGACCATATACATCATGTGTCCGCCTTCGTAGAACGTCTGCGAAACGTTACCGCGCACGGCCGGGTCGAGGCCCATCTGCCGCACAGTGTAATCGGTCGCGAAATACGGCGTCGCCAGATCGTAATAGCCGTTCGCAATCCACACTTTTAGATTCGTGTTTCGGCTCATCGCGCGGTGCAGGAGTTCCGCGGTGTTCAGATACTCGTTCTGCACATTGTTGTAATTCCACGGCCGCACCTCGTCGGTCAGCGCGTTGTAGGGCAGATCGGTTTCAAACTTCAGTTCGCGGCGCACATAGTCGTTGAAGCACGCCGTATAGCTCCCGAAGACCGCCTCGTAGCTCGGGTCGAAATCCTGTCCGCTCGTCGCCGGCTGGTAGCGGATGCCGGTGAGCCGGCAATCATAACGCCCGATCGAGCGGTTCTGCTCCTCGAGCAGCTTCGACACGAAAGTGGAAATATCCACGCGCAGATTCCGCTGCGCCACGAACGCCTCGGGCAGTCCAATCAGGGCCGCCATCTCCTTCGCGAGCGTCGCGCGCTCGGCGGCCGGGAGACTGTCGCCGCGCATCAGCGCCGGCGTGTATTTTTCGTGCACAAATTTCTCCGCGGCGTTCAGCGCGGTGCGCAGATCTGCTCCCGCATGCGCCGCGCCCAGTTTTTTGTGATACCACGCACCCGCGGTGTAGGTCGGCAGAAACAGGATGAACGGCAGATCGTTCCCAATGTTGAACCGCGCGGTCTGGAAAATCATGATGGAGGACACGAGCGAGATGCCGTTCAGGTAGAGACCGTAGCGCTGTTGCAGGTAATCGCTGAGACCCGAGGCGCGCGTCGTGCCGTAGCTTTCGCCGACAAGAAACTTCGGCGACGACCAGCGCTGATAGCGTGTCACATACAGCCGGATGAAATCGCCGACCGACGCGATGTCCTCGTTGTAACCGTGAAACTGTTTCGGATCCTCGCCTGGCGCCGCCCGACTGTAGCCGGTGGAGACCGGGTCGACGAAGACGAGATCACTGTCGTCGAGCCACGAGTGGGGATTGTCGGCCATTTGGTAAGGCGGCGGCAGCGATTCGCCCTTCTCGGTCATCAAGACCCGCTTCGGCCCCAGCGCTCCCATGTGCAGCCAGATCGACGCGGAGCCTGGCCCGCCGTTGAACGAAAACGTCACCGGCCGCTTCGCGAGATCGACCTTCTCGGCGTCCGTGCCCAGTTTCGTGTAGGCGACGAAAAAGATGTTCGCCTTCGTCTTCTCCGTTTTCGGATCGCGCATCGGCATGTAGCCAGTCGTCGCCTTGTAGCGCACGGCCTTGCCCGCGATGGTCACCGTGTGCTCCGTCACGGATAGCACGGGATCTTTTTCCTTCTCGTCCTTCTTTTCCGTTTTCGCGCTGCCGTCGATCGATGCGTTCGCCGCGGTTGACGCACTCGGGGTCGCCGATGGCGCCGCTTTGCCGCGTTTCGGCTCCTGGCTCACCGCCGTGGCGCCGAGCATCACTAGGATGACGGGAAGAATGATGAAACGACCGAAACTCGGGAGCGAAGGCGTCATGAGGTTAGGGAGAAGCGAGGGTTGGATTTTGGGGACGTTGCGCAGCTTTTGCGCACGCGGCGAGCCCGACGTTGCAATTACCGAGACGCAAACCGCGCGCGGAATTAATCCGTCACCTTTCCGTGGTGGCTGCGTCTTTTCCGACCGCGCTCTGCCAAGGTTTCCCGGGCCTCCAGCCATCGGGGATTCGCTTTGCTTGCGCCGCTCCATTCCTCTCATCCTCCCTTTCCTACCCTTACGTCATGGCCAAATCGAAAAGCTACGTCGGTCTTATTGTCCTGCTGATTGTCATCGCTGCCGGTGCAGGCGGTGTCTGGTATTTCTACCGCGGAAAAACGGAGGCCAAGCCCGAGTTCCAAACCACCAAGGTGGGCCGTGGTGACATTATTCAATCCGTCACTGCGACGGGCGATCTCCAGCCGGTGGTCACAGTCGATATCGGCGCCCAAGTTTCCGGCCAGATCAAGGAAGTGCTCGTCGACTTCAACTCCATCGTGAAAGCCGGTGACGTTCTCGCCCGCATCGACGAAGCGACGCCGACCCAGAAGTTGAAACAGGCTGAGGCCGACCTCGAATCGACCAAGGCCACCAACAAGCTTCAGCAACTGAACGTCGAGCGCACGCGCGAACTCTCCCAAAAGAAACTCGTTTCGCAACAAGAGGTCGACAACGTCGAAGCTCAGCTCGCGCAGTCGAACGCCACGCTCCTCACCCGCAACGCCGCCGTCGCGAATGCCAAGCTCGACCTGGAGCGCACCGTGATCACCGCGCCCATCGACGGCATGGTCCTCGACCGCAAGACCGACAAGGGCCGCACCGTCAACGCCAGCATGAACGCCCCCACGCTCTTCACGCTCGTGCAGAATCTCACCAAGATGCAGATCAACGCCGCTGTCGCCGAAGCCGACATCGGCAGTATCGCCGAAGGCCAGGAAGTGAAGTTCAGCGTCGATGCATTTCCTAATGTTCCCTTCCGCGGCACCGTTCGCCAGGTGCGCAACGCCGCGACGGCCAATCAGAGCGTCGTCTCCTACGCCACGATCATCGACGTCAACAACGACGACTTGAAGCTCAAGCCCGGCATGACGGCCAACGTCTCGATCATCGTGCAACAAAAGCTCGGTGTCCTCCGGGTCGAAAATGGCGCGCTCCGCGTGCGCATTCCGGCCGACATGCTTCCGAAACCTCCCGCAGCCGCTCCAGGCGCTGCCCCCGCCGCCGGCGGCACGGTTGCCAAATCCGGCGAGAAAAAGGCTGACGACAAAGCCGGCGCAGCTGGCGCCCCGGCCACCATGACGGATGACGAGCGCATGCGCCTCACCATGGAAGTTATGCGCGAGGTCGGCGTCGAACGCGGCACGCCGGCCAGCCCCGATCAGATTGCCAAAGCCAAGCAACTCGCGAAAGACAAAGGACTCGATCCTGACCTCGTGGCAGCACGTTTCGCCATGCCCGGCGGTCGCGGCAAACGCGGTGGCGACAGCGGCGGCGGCGGTAGCAGCCGAGGTGGCCCTGGCGGTGGTCGCGGCGGTGCACCCGGCGGCGATCGCGGATTCAACAACACCGTCTTCACTCGTCCCATTTTCCGCATCGTCGATCCGACCGCGCTCGAAAAGAAAGTAGAGTCCGTCACGGCCAAGCTCGGCGTCTCCGATGGTTTCTACACTGAAGTTCTCGAGGGCCTGAACGAAAACGACACCGTGGTGAAGGGCGTCACCCTGCCGGGCGCAGCTCCCGTGCTCGCCGGCCAGAGTGGCGTAAACAATCCGTTCCAAGGCGGCAGCCGCGGCGGTTTCAGCGGAAGCAGCGGGAGCAGCAGCCGCGGCGGACGCTGATCACCGACCACCCGCCTCGCTCTCCCCTCGCACCCGCTCCCATGGCACCCGTTGTCCAAATCAAGGACATCCACAAGATCTACGAATCCGGCGAAGTCCCCGTCCACGCGGTGCGCGGGGTTTCGCTCGATATCTTCAAAGGCGAATTCGTCGCGCTCATGGGCGCCAGCGGCTCCGGCAAGTCGACGCTGATGAATCTGCTCGGCTGCCTCGATCGACCGACGAAGGGCACCTACAACCTGGACGGCATCGACGTCTCCCAACTCGGTAAGAACGAACTCGCCGATATTCGGAATCAGAAACTCGGATTCGTCTTTCAGGGCTTCAATCTCCTCGCCCGCACCACGGCCCTCGAGAACGTCGAGCTGCCCATGCTCTACGGCCGCATGCGCCGCCATTCCGCCAAGCAGATCCGCGACCGCGCCCTTCACTGCCTCGACATCGTCGGCCTCTCCCAGCGCGCCGATCATTTTCCCAATCAGCTTTCCGGCGGTCAGCAGCAACGCGTCGCCATCGCGCGCGGTCTCGTGAACGAGCCGCAAGTCCTCCTCGCCGATGAGCCGACCGGCAATCTCGACTCGAAAACCTCCATCGAAGTGATGGGCGTTTTTCAGAAACTAAACGAAGAAGGCATCTCGATCGTGATGGTCACGCACGAGCTGGACATCGCCCATTACTGTAAGCGCAACTTGATCCTTCGTGACGGTGTCGTGGTCCGCGACGAAGCCGTCCAAAACCGCAGCACCGCCGCGGTCGAGCTTGGTAAACTCAAGTCGGCCGAGACCGCCGCGAAGCTCCTCGCCACTCAGGCTAACTGATCCCGCCCGTCATGCGCTTCACCGTCATCTTCCTCGTCGCCCTCCGTGCCCTTCGCCGCAACACCATGCGCTCGATCCTCACGGCGTTGGGCATCATCATCGGCATCGGCGCCGTGATTGCGATCGTCAGCATGGGCAACGGCACCAAGGCCCGCGTCGAAGCACAGGTCGCCGCCCTCGGCCAGAACATCATCACGGTGTATCCCGGCAACTTCAGCCAGGGCGGCATGCGCGGCGGCTTTGGTTCCGCCCCCACCCTCACCGTCGAAGATGCTGAAGCGATCGCCGCCGAAGTCGCCGACATCGATGGCGTGAGTCCCGAAGTCCGCGACCGGAATCAAGTTCTCGCCAACGGTCTGAACTGGAGCACCAACGTCTACGGCGAGTCTCCAGATTACCCCTACATCAAGAATTGGAATCTGACTCACGGCGCGATGTTCAGCGAGCAGGACGTCAAGTCGCTCGCCAAAGTCGCCGTCATTGGGAAAACCGTCGCCGATCAGCTCTTCCCCACCGAAGACCCCGTCGGCCAGACGCTGCGGATCCGCAATCTGCCGTTCCGCATCGTCGGCGTCCTCGACGTCAAAGGCTTCAGTCTCTTCGGCTCCGACCAGGACGATATCGTCATCATTCCCTACACGTCGCACATGAAGCGCGTGTCGCGCCGCACCAACATTTCCTCGATTCTCGTCCAAGGCAGCTCCCCCGAGAAACTCGATGTGGTGAAACAGCGCATCGAGGACCTCCTCAATCAACGCCGCAAAGGCCGCGAACCCGACTTCACCGTCCGCACGCAGGAAGAAATCGCTGCGACCGCGACCGAAACCACGAAGGCCATGACCGTCCTGCTTTCGTGCATCGCGTTCGTTTCCCTCGCCGTCGGCGGCATCGGCGTGATGAACATCATGCTCGTCTCCGTCACTGAACGCACCCGCGAGATCGGCATCCGGCTCGCCATCGGCGCGCACGGGAGCGACGTGCTCACCCAATTCCTGATCGAAGCGGTGCTCCTCAGTCTCCTCGGCGGCATCCTCGGAATCCTCTGCGGACTCGGGGCCTCGAAGCTGGGCTCCATTTACATGGGCTTTCCCACCCTGATCGCGCCCTGGTCAATTCTACTCGCGGTCGGCGTCAGCACCGTGATCGGCGTCGTCTTTGGATTTTTCCCCGCGCTGAAAGCCTCCCGCCTCGATCCGATCGACGCGCTGCGCTACGAGTAAGGGTGGAGCGGCTTGACCCCAAGCCGCTGGTCCGTGAGGCAGCAGATGACTCGCACGAAGCGACTTGAGGTCAAGTCGCTCCACCTACAAGCCACCCCATGCGCTTTTTCGTCGCGTCACTCCTCGCGCTCGCGCCGCTCCTTGCGGTCGAGAAAACCCACCAGGATTTCCGCAAGGAGGCCGCCGCCGCCTATCAGCGCAAAGACTACACCGCCGCACGCGAAGCCACGCTCGCCGCCCTCGACCTTCGTCCGGATTCCCCGCGCTACCTCTACAATCTCGCCGCTCTCTCCGCTCTCACCAACGACACCGCGACCGCCTTTGAAACGCTTCATCAACTCGCCGCTCTCGGCGTGGTCCTGCCGATCGAGCGCGACCCGGATTTCGCGAAACTCCAGGCCACGCCGCAATTCCTCCGCGTGCTCCAGCAGATGTCGGCCAACAAGACTCCGCGCGGCGAGACCGACATCGTCGCCGAGCTTCCCGGCCGCACTGGAATCATTGAAGGGATCGCGTTCCGCCCCCGCACCGGCGACCTCTTTCTCAGCGACGTCCACTTCCGCTGCATTTGGCGGCGCGATCGCGACGGCCGCGTCACGCGCTTCACCGCGGAAGACGACGAATTGCTCGGCGTCTTCGGCCTTACCCTCGATGAGCCGCGCAACACATTGTGGGCCGCGATCGCCGCCGTGCCCGAGATGGCCGGCTACACCGCCGAGCAAAAAGACCACACCGGTCTCGCCGAGATCAACCTCGGCACCAGCGAGCTCCGCCGCGTGATTCCGCTGCCCGGCGATGGCCGCGGTCACGCGCTGGGCGATGTCATCGTCGGCCCCGACGGCACCGTCTACGCCACCGACTCCAAGGCTCCCGTCATCTGGAAACTCACCGCCGGCGCCGAGGATTTCGAAAAAGTCGCCGACTCTCCCCTCTTTTCCTCGCTCCAGGGGCTCGTCCTGCAAAAGGGCATGCTGCTCGTCGCCGATTACGCCAACGGTCTCTTCACCGTCGAACTCGCGAGCGGCACGATCACTGCCTTGGCCGCCCCCAAAGCCACGACGCTCCTCGGTCTCGATGGCCTCGTGACCGTGCCCGGCGGCGTTGTCGCCACGCAGAACGGCGTGGAACCGCAACGCTTGCTCCACATCGCCCTCACTCCAACTTTCGACCGCGTTACCGCGGTCACCGTTATCGCCGCCGCCGTGCCGCACCTCACCGACCTCACCCTCGTCACCCTCGTCAACGATCGTCCGACCGTCATCGCCGGCTCCGGCTGGGACGGTTACGATCCGGCCAAAGCCAAACAGCCCGCCGCGCACACCGTGCGTATTTTCCAAGTCGCCCTGCCCGCCCCGTAGCATGCTTTTCTCCCGCGCCGCCTTCGCCGTCGCTCTGCTGGTCGCGGCCCCGCTGTCGTCGGCCGCCACTGAGTTCGACGACGCCAAAAAACTCTTCGAAGCAAAACGATACCCGGAAGCCCGGGCCGCCTTCGAACGCATCGTCGCCGCCGAGCCCAAGAACGCCGCCGCTTGCCACTACCTAGGCCTCGCGATCAAGCCGCGAAACGACAACACCGCCTTCGAAGAAGCGCTGCGCTGGCTGGCCCGCGCCGTGGAACTCGAACCGAACAACGCAATTTACCTCGGCGATTTCGGCGGCACCTCGCTGCAACTCGCGGGCCGAACCAGCTCCATCAGTGCCGCCACCAAAGGCCGTGATGCGATGGAAAAAGCCGTCGCCTTGAAACCCGACTACCTCGACGCGCGCGAGGGCTTGGTGCAGTTCTACCAACGCGCTCCGTGGCCCATCGGCAGCAACGCCAAGGCCTCCGCCCATCTCGAGGAGATCCGGCGTCGCGACCCTGATCGCGCGACCGTTCTGAGCGTCATGATGAAAACGACGGCGAAAGAATATCCTGCCGCCTTCAAGCTCTGCGACGAAGCCCTCGCCCGTGCGCCAGAGAGCTACATCGCCAACTATCACTATGGGCGCACCGCCGCCATCAGTGGCCAAAATCTCGCGCGCGGTCTCGCGTGTCTCCAGAAATGCCTGACACAGGAACCACCCACGCCCGCGTCCCCGACGCACAGCAACGTGTGGCAGCGCATCGGCAACCTCCATGAGCGGCTCAACCAGGCCGCCGAGGCCCGCGCGGCCTACGAGACCGCACTCAAACTCGACCCCAGCAACGCGCAGGCCTCGTCCGCCCTCGCGAAGCTGCAGCCGTAGTCGGATCGATGCGGTGGAATGCAGGGGCGCAGACTTGCTGCGCCCTTTCTGCGGGCGTTCAGCCCCTCGCCCCGATCCCCGGCGCGGTGCTGGTCATCTTCCCCGCTGAATTGCAGGCTGGAAGCCCGCGCCACTTTGCCACTCCTTGGGCAGATGTCCGCGTCGCCGATCGTCGAATTTCGGGCCGTCACCAAGCGCTTTGGTGACGGTCCTCTCGTGCTCGACGCGATTTCATTCTCCGCGCACGCCGGCGATTTCATTTCGCTCATCGGCCCGAGTGGATGCGGTAAATCCACGCTGCTCCGCCTCCTCGCCGGCCTCAGCCCCGTGACGGCCGGAACGCTGGTCGTCGACGGTCGCACCCCCGACGATGCCGCCGCTGAGCTCGCCTTCGTCTTTCAGGAACCAACGCTCCTCCCCTGGCTGAGCGTCGCGCACAACGTCGAGGTGCCCCAGCAACTCCGCGGCATCGCGGCCCCCGCCCGGGCCGAAGCCCGCCGCCGCGTGCTCGACCTGGTCCGGCTCAGCGACCGCGCCGAAGCCTACCCGCGCCAGCTCTCCGGCGGCCAGAAAATGCGCGTCTCCATCGCCCGCGCCCTGGCTCTCGCCCCCAAGATCCTCCTCCTCGATGAGCCCTTCGGCGCGCTGGATGAGATGACCCGCGAGCACCTCAACGAAGAGCTCCTGGCCATCCGCGAGCAGGAGGCCTGGACCGCCTTCTTCGTCACTCACTCCGTGGCCGAAGCGGTTTTTCTCTCCAGCCGCATTCTCGTCATGTCCGCCACGCCCGGCCGGATCCACTCCGAGATCGCCGTGCCACTGCCGTATCCGAGAACTAACGACACCCGCCTCTCCCGCCCCTACCACGACCTCGTCGCCACCGTCTCGCGCGTGCTCCGCTCGGTCGACCCCGCGGCCTGACGCCACCGCACCGTCCCGCCGCTGATGTCCCGCCCGTTGCTCAAGATCGTCCTCCCCGCCGCGGCCGGCGCGCTCGTGCTCGTGCTGTGGTATGGCATCCATTTCTACCTCGAAGCGGAAATGCGCTTCCTGCTCCCCACGCCGGGCGCAGTCGTGGAGGCGTTTCAGGTTCACCGCGACGTGCTGGCCAACGCCGCCTGGAACACCAGCAAGGGCGCGCTCCTCGGCTTCGGTCTCGCGATCATCGTGAGCAGCTCGCTCGCCCTCCTCCTCTCGCTCTCACCCCTCGTGCGCGCGAGTCTTTATCCCTACTTGATGGCGCTGCAGATGACGCCCTTGCCCGTGCTCGCCCCCATCTGCGTCATCTGGGTGGGAGCGGGCCTGAAAAGCGTCGCGCTGCTCACCTTCGTCATCGCGTTCTTCCCGCTCGTGGTGAACACCACGCAGGGCCTCATCTCCACGGACCGCAACCTGGTGGAGCTCTTTCGCCTCTACCGCGCGAACTCCTGGCAACAGCTCTTGCTGCTCCGCGTGCCCGCCGCGCTCCCATATTTTTTCACCGGGCTGCGCATCGCTGCCACGATTGCTCCGATCGGCGCAGTGGTGGCCGACATGAATGCCGGTTCGTCCGCGGGCGACGGCGGCGGCCTTGGATTCCAGGCCGTAATCTACTCCAGCCAGGCAAAATATCCCGCGCTATTTGCCACGGCCGCAACCACCTGTATCCTCGGATTCATTCTGAACGCCGCTGTGCTCACTCTCAGCTGGATCGCTCTACGTCACTGGCACGACTCCTACGAACGCACCGATAAATAATCTCATGGCTCTCCCGCGCTTCCTTACGCTGTTCCTGCTCACGGCACTCGCCGTGTTCGCCGCCGAAAAAAAGCCGCTCAAGATCACGGTGCAACTCGACTGGGTGGCCGAACCCGAGCACGGCGGCTTCTATCAAGCCGAGGCGCGGGGCTACTTCCGCGAGGAAGGCCTCGACGTCATCTTGATCCCCGGCGGTCCCGGCGCGCACGTGATGGCCAGCGTGGCGACTGGCAAGGCCGACATCGCGCAGGCCGACAACGTCGGCACCTTTCAACAACAAGCCGAGGGCCTGCCCTTCGTGCAGTTTGCCGCGGTTTTTCAAGACGATCCCTCGGGCATCCTCGTCCACGCCGACAGCCCGGTGCGGAAATTCCAGGATCTAAACGGCAAAACCGTCATTGCCCGCCCCGAGTGGCCGTTCCTGCAGTATCTGAGAAAGCGTTACAACGTGAAGGTCAACACCGTCGCCCAGAGCTTCTCCGTCGCCGCCTTCCTCGGCAACAAGGAGGCCCTGCAACAGGGCTATTTCATCGCCGAGCCCTACCACATCGTGAACGGCGGCGGCAAGATGCCGCGCTTCCTTTCCACCTGGGACGCCGGTTTCCGCGCCTACGCCGTGCTGATCACCAACAAAAAATTCGCCCGTGAGCACCCGGAGGAACTGCGCGCGTTTACCCGCGCCTACATCCGCGGCTGGCGCGACTACCTCGAGGGCGACCCCACGCCGGCGCATGCGGCGATGAAGAAGGCCAACGCGAACAACACCGACGAGTTCATGCTCTTTTCCCGCAAGATGATCATCGACGAAAAGCTCGTGACCGGGCGCGACGCTGACGGCGGCCCCCGGAAAATTGGCCAACTCGATCCCGCGCGCTTCACCGCCTTGATCGCGCAGCTCGAAGAAGTGGGCATCTTGCCGAACGGGAAAGTCACCGCGGCGTCTTCGATGACGACCGAGTTTTTACCGAAGTAGAAACTCCTCGGTAGAGCGAGGCGTCCCGCCGAGCCGCCGCAGCAACCGTGGATAATCACGTGATACCCGGCTCCCCGGCCAGGGATCGTCTGACTTCTGTTTCGCCCACCGACGTAATCGCGCCGGACCGATCGCCTCACGGCTTCGCTTTCGCCACGTGGCTCTTCCTTCGCCTGCTCGCGATCACGCACGGGATCGCGTTTGTTTCGCTGTGGGTGCAACTGGAAGGCCTCATTGGTCCGCGCGGTATTCTTCCCGCCACGCGTTACCTCGCCGCGGTGCGCGAACACTATGGCGCCAGTGCATTCACGGCGCTCCCGACGCTGTGCTGGTGGCTTGGTAGCGAAACCTTCCTTCATGTGCTCTGCGGCGCGGGCGTGGGCCTCGCGATG
>JANPIT010000415.1:0-22924 GCA_031425115.1 Opitutaceae bacterium
AAGGCCGCAAAGGCGGCCGGCCTCACCGCCGAGCAGGCCAAGCCGTATTCGCTCCTCTACACTTATTCCCTGATCATCGCGCTCGTGTGCGGCACGGCCGGCCTTCCGCACATCCTCGTCCGCTTCTACACGAACCCGGACGGCGTCGCCGCCAAGCGCACCACGATGTGGGTGATGATTCTCATCGGCATCTTCTATGTCTTTCCCCCGGTGTTCGGCGTGATCGGGCGCAATCTCCTCCCCGAGCTTTACGCCGCCGCGGGCGCGAAGGGCACGGACAAGATCGTCCTCGAGTTGCCGCGCCTCATCAACGAGCGCTACGGCGTCTGGGGCTCGATCATGAGCGGCATCACGTGCGCGGGCGCGTTCGCGGCGTTCATGAGCACTTTCAGCGGGCTGCTCGTCTCGATGACCGGTGCCGTCGCACACGACGTCTACGGCCGCATGCTGAAGCCGAACTCCACCGCGGAACAGCGGATGAAGATGTTCAAATACGCCGCGATCGGGATCGGCGGCGTGTCCGTGTTACTCGGCGCGCAGGTCGAACAACTTCAGATCAACTTCATGGTCGGCCAGGCCTTTGCCATCGCCGCCGCGAGCTATTTCCCACTGCTCTTCATGAGCGTGTGGTGGCGCGGGATGACGATGAAGGGCGCCGCGACAGGCATGCTCGGTGGTGGCCTCGCCGCGCTCGGCTGCACCACCATCATCAATCTCAGCGATCTCAAAATCGTCGACCTCGCCGCCTTTTGGGCAACTCATCCGCTGCTCCGCATCCTCTGCGAACAGCCCGCCATCTGGTCCGTGCCGCTGGCGATCGGGCTGATGATCGTCGTCTCAAAGGCGACGGCTTCACAAGTGCCCGCCGATATCCGCATGAAGATGCTCGTGCTCCACGCGCCCGAAAAGCTCGGGTTGAAGCAGGAGTATATCCAGGAGCATCAAGCCGGCGCCGCCCACTGAGCCACCGCCGCCTCGACCTCCGCGCGCGTCGGCATCGCCGTCTGCGCGCCGAGGGCGAGCGTCGACAGCGCGGCGGCGACGTTCGCGTGCCACAGAGCCGCTTCCGCGCCGCGTCCCGCGGCGAGCTCCGTGGCCAGCGCCCCGGCAAACATATCGCCTGCCCCAACCGTATCGCGCGGCTCGACCCGATACGTCGGCACGCGCAACCGATCGGAAACAGATAAGAGCAGCGTGGGTTCCGCCCCCTGCGTAATCACGAGCTGGCGCACCCGACGCGCCGACAGCAACGCGCGGAGCGCCGCCGCCGTGAGCGCCCACAGCTCCGCGGGCGAATGCGCGAAGCACTCCGCGCATTCGTGCTCGTTGACGATGACCGTGTCGATCGTCGGCCCGCCCCACGGAAAAGCCGCGTTGACCGGCGACGGGTTCAGCACCGTGCGGACGCCCCGCGCCGCCGCCAGTTCGAGTGCCGTGACCGCGGCGTCGAGCGGGCACTCCAATTGCGTCAGGAGCACATCCACTTTTCCAGCCGTATTCTCCAGCCCGATACGCACCGCCGCGCCATCGAGCGCCTGGTTTGCCCCGCGATCGACCACGATCAGATTTTCTCCCTGCGGATCGACGTAAACATGCGCCCGGCCCGTCGGGAAACGCGCCGTCGCGACCACCTGCACCGCGCTCACGCCCTCCCGCGCCAGATGCTCACGGTAGCGCTCGCCATCCGCATCCATGCCAGTCGCTCCGATCAACGACACACGCGCTCCCTGGCGTGCCGCAGCCACCGCCTGATTCGCACCTTTACCACCGAACTGACATTCGGTCGCTTCCGCGATAATCGTTTGGCCCGGCCGCGGCAGCCCGCCGACGCGCCACACAAAGTCGACGTTCAGCGTGCCGACGACTACGACATTTGGCATCGGGAGAGGGACCATAGTGGCGAGGTGGCTGCGTCGATTCCCGTCGCTTACCGCACCGCACGCCTCCGTCACACCGGAGGACTTTCCGCTTTCAATTCCCGCGCCATGAGCGTGGCCAGCGCCGCGGCCGGCTTCTTCCCATCGACCAAGATCGCACGCATTTCCTGGAGGATCGGCGCCTCGATTTGCCGTGCACGACAGAGGCTCGAGAAGGCTTCCGTCGTTTTGTAGCCCTCGACCACGGTCTTCCGATTAGCGATGAGCTCCGCGGCTTTGCCGCCCTCGCCGATGTGCTGGCCGAACTCCCGGTTGCGACTCCAACCGCCGTAACACGTCGCCACCAAGTCCCCGAAGCCGCTCAGCCCGTAGAACGTTTCCGGACGTGCCCCCAGGGCCACTCCCACCCGCACCATTTCCGCCAGCGCGCGCGTGAGGAGCGCGGCCTTCGTGTTGTCGCCGAGTTTCAGTCCATCGCAGCAGCCCGCCGCGATCGCGTAGATGTTTTTCAAACAGCCGCCGAACTCCACGCCAGCGAGATCGTCGCTCGTATAAACGCGCATCGCCCGGTCGCTCAGCGCGACCTGCAATTGCTCCGCCGCGGCCGGATCGCCCGCCACCGCCAGCACCATCGCCGAAGGATCGCCGCGCGCGACGCCCAAGGCATTCGTTGGGCCCGTCAGCGCTCCGACGCGCGTTCCGGGCAGCGCCGCCGCCATCACCTCGGAAGGACGCAGATGCGTGCTCACTTCGAGGCCTTTGGCGAGGCCGACGACCAGCCCGCTCGTCCGAAACCGCCCGCAAGTCTCCCGCAACGCCTGCGCCGGGCACGCCAGCAGCACCACATCCGCCGACCGCGCTGCTTCCTCGAGCGCGGCTGTCACCACAATACCCGAAGGCAGCACCAACCCGGGCAGATAATCGGCGTTGAGGCGAGAGGCCGCCAACACCGCTGCGTGCTCAGGCCGGCGCGGCACCAGCGTCACGGCCTTGCCGCCCCGCGCGAGGTGCAGCGCAAACGCCGTCCCCCACGCTCCCGCGCCCACGACGACAAACTTCATGAAAGCCACCAAACCAGAAAAGGCCCAAGGTGGAACTCCGGAAATCAGGAAACCGGACTCATTCCGTTTCCTGTTTTTTTCCCGCTTTCCACATTCCCTCCTCTTTATTTCAAAAACGCCGGAATTTTCTCCCCTGCGATCATCTGCTCGAAGGTCTCGCGCGCGTTGATGAGTTCAAACGCGCTGCCCTTCACCAACACCTCCGCTGGCATGCCGCGGGTGTTGTAACGCCCCGCCATCGCATAGCCATAAGCGCCGGCGCTCATGAAGGCGATCAGCTCGCCCTCGCCCACTTCCTGCAGCGAGCGATCCTTGGCGAAACAGTCGCCGCTCTCGCAGATCGGCCCGACGACATCGGCCGTCAGCGCGCGGCGCGACGAGTCGCGGTGCACCGGGATGATCTCGTGGTAGCTTTCATACATCGCCGGCCGCACGAGATCGTTCATCGCCGCGTCGACGATCAGGAAATTTTTCCCGGCTCCGCGCTTGAGGTGCTCGACCCGCGAGAGCAGCACGCCGGAATTGCCCACCATGAAACGGCCGTGTTCCAGCAGCACCTTCAGCCCGAGCGGCTGCAACAGTGGGACCAGCGCCGCGCCGTAACTCTCTGGCGTGAGCGGCCGCTGGTCGGCCGGCTGCGCGTCCCACCACGCCTGCTGACCGCTCGCGAGCGCATCCTTATAGATGATACCCATCCCGCCTCCGATCGAGAAATACGTGATGCCATACTTCGCCTTCAGCTCGGCGGCAAACGGGCCCACCTTCTCGACCGCCTCCACAAAGGGCGCGACCGACGTAAGCTGGGAACCGATGTGCATCTGCACACCCTTGATCTGAATATTCGGATACTTGGCCGCGGCCTCGTAGGCGGCGGCAGCATACTTGAGCGGAATGCCGAACTTATTGTCGCTCTTGCCCGTCGTGATCTTTGCGTGGGTGTGGGCATCGACATCCGGGTTCACCCGGATCGCGATCGGCGCCTTCACGCCCAGTTTCCCAGCCACATGATTGATGCGTGCCAGCTCGGGCTCGCTCTCGACGTGGAACGAGAAAATCCCGCTTTCCAACGCCAGCTTGATCTCCGCCTCGGACTTGCCGACACCCGCGAAGACGCTCGATTTCACGTTGCCGCCGGCCGCGAGCACGCGGCGGATTTCGCCGCCACTCACGAGGTCGAAACCCGCGCCGAGATTCGCGAAGTGGCGCAGGATCGCGATATTCGAGTTGGCCTTCATCGCGTAGCAGAGCTGCGCATCGAGGCCGGAAAGTCCGCGCTGCAGCCGGCGATAATTATCTTCCATCGTCGCCGCGCTGTAGACGTAGGTTGGCGTGCCGTAGAGCTTGGTGACCGCCGCGAGGTCGACGGATTCGCACTGGAGATCGGAACCGGAGTAATGGAAATGATGCATAAGCAAACGTCGGGATGCGAAAAAAAGGCGTGAAACCTTGGACGCTAGAGTGATTCCGCTTGAGTAAACCACTCCAAATTTCCGAGATGCCGACTGTGCTGCGCGTGTTACTCAATTTGTGTCATCGTCCGACGATCCGCTTCGGCTTGCGGCGGAGTGGAAGCAGCCGGTTTCGCGATCCGCGCTTCGCGAGCTTCCTGTCGCAGAATAACCGGAAGCTCGATACCGACCGTCACGACGCCATTTTGATGGGTCGGAAATTGATGAAAAACATCCTCCGCCTCGGCCTCGGCCTCGGCAGCGCCTGGATCGTGCTCGAGAGTGCTCGCGCGTTGACGGTGTTTTGAGATAGGTGGAGCGGCTTGTCCTCAAGACGCTGGTTGGAGTGGCATGCGCGTCCCCCTGAGATCGATCTCAGGGGCGGGACGTCCAGGTCACTTCCGAAAAGCGCGTTGAGGTCAACTCGCTCCACCTTCAAAAACGAAACGGCCCCCGCACCCATGTGCGAGGGCCGCCTCCAGTGAACCAGCCCCAATCAGGCTGCTAGTCCAAATCGTTCTGACCGGCGGTCTGAGACCACGGCGGCTACCGCCGGCAAAATAAGTGAGCGCCTCGGGCGCGCGTAGTCGCCGAGGGCGATCGCCGCGACTCCCGCCGCGAAAAACAGCGAGCCTCCGAGCGCGAAGCTCAGCGGGGTGAGCACAAAGGCGCCGAGGGCGGCGAGGATGAAGAGAGCGGGAAGTGATTTCATGGCAGTCATTGCTTTAGTTGCCCTGAAAACCCCGAACGCCGTTTGAAGTTACAAAAAAAGCGCGACCGGATAGGTCGCGCCCATTTTTGTCGCGAGACGGCCTCGCTTGTCCGGCGAGAACTCAGCTCCCTCCGCCGCCGCCCGCTGACTCCGCCTGAAAACTGCTGCGCAGCGTCGCCTTCAAGTAGTCGCGATTCAGCCGCGAAATAAAATCATGCGAGATCAACTTCGGGCACGCCGCACTGCACTCATAGTAGTTCGTGCAGTTGCCGAAGCCGAGTTCGTCCATGGTGTGGACCATCGCGCGCACCCGCTTGTCGCGCTCGGCCTGGCCCTGCGGCAACAACCCGAGATGCCCGACCTTCGCCGCGACAAAGAGCATCGCGCTCGCGTTCTTGCACGCCGCGACGCACGCGCCGCAGCCAATGCAGATCGCCGCATCCATCGCCAGATCCGCCGCGGGCTTGGGCACCGGCATCGCGTTGGCATCCGGCGCAGAACCGGCTCGTGCCGTGATGAAACCACCGGCTTGCTGGATCTTGTCGAACGCGGTGCGATCGGTGATGAGGTCCTTCGCGATCGGGAACGCCTCGGCGCGGAAGGGCTCGACGACAATCGTATCGCCATCGTGAAAACTGCGCATGTAGAGCTGGCAGGTGGCGATGCCCTTGCCCGGCCCGTGCGGCTTGCCGTTGATCGTGCAGGAACAGGTGCCGCAGATGCCCTCGCGACAGTCATGCGCAAACGCGATCGGCTCCTCACCCTTGATGGTGAGCTCGTCGTTCACGACGTCGAGGAGCTCGAGAAATGACATGTGGGGGCTCACGTCCTTCGCCGGGTAGTCGACGAATTTTCCGGGCTGAGTGGGGCCGGCCTGGCGCCAGACGCGGAGGGTGACGGAAAAGAGCTGCGTGGTGTTGGGAGCAACCATGGTGAAAATTTATTTTGCGGCTTTCGGTTTCTTTTTCGTCGAGCGAAGTGCGGGAATACCGGTGTGAAACCCAATCTCGCGACCTTGGCCGGGAACCATGGGCGACATCACGCTTTTGGAAAACTTCAGGCGCGCAGAGGATGTCCCAAATTGGGATATCCTCTGGATTTCTTCGCGCGTCAGCGTGAACCTGAAATCTTCAGGGAATCGCTCCGTGTTGCGGCGGACAGCCCGATTCAAAATTCGGGTCTCGACCTCATAAAGCGCCGCCAAATCGCGATCCAGCAGCACCTTTTGTCCCCGAACGAGATAGATTCGCGAATCGATCCGCTCCGCAGTTAGGGGTGAAGGATTATCACTCATCGGCAAAATTGCTCTGCCGGGGACATCACAAATTGTGATATCCTTGGACTCTAAATGGACTGATGGAGGCCCGGCTCATTTGTAATTCCGCACGCTCATCTTCACCGTCTCGTAGTTGAGCGGCTCGACGTTGCGGAGGGGGGGCTGGCCCGGCCCTTGAAATTCCCAGGCCGCAACGTGGCCGAACTTTTCGTCGTCGCGCTTACACTCGCCGTCGGGATGCTGGTATTCTTCGCGGAAGTGCCCGCCGCAGCTTTCTTCGCGCGTCAACGCATCGAGGCACATCAACTCGCCCAGCTCAATGAAGTCCGCCACGCGACCGGCCTGCTCGAGCGACTGATTCAGCGTATCCGCAGAACCCGGCACACGGACATTCGCCCAGAACTCCTCCCGGAGCTGCGGAATCAATTGCAGCGCTTTCTCGAGTCCCTGCTTCGTGCGCGCCATGCCACAGAATTCCCACATGATCTTGCCCAGCCGTTTGTGGTAGTGGCTGACCGGATGCGTGCCCTTGTTTTCGAGGAAACGCTTCGTCATCGCGGTCACGTTGGCCTCCGCCGCCTTGAACTCCGCGCTATCCGCGCTCGGCCGTGAACCCGGCTTCTGCGCCGCGAGGTAGTCGCCGACCGTGTAGGGGATAACAAAATACCCGTCGGCCAGACCCTGCATCAGCGCGCTCGCGCCGAGGCGGTTGGCACCGTGGTCGGAGAAATTCGCCTCACCGAGCACGAAGAGGCCCGGGACATTCGACATCAGGTTATAGTCCACCCAGAGGCCGCCCATCGTGTAGTGCACGGCGGGATAGATGCGCATCGGCGTCTTGTAGGCACTCTCGCCGGTAATCTCGTGATAGATGTCGAAGAGATTCCCGTAACGCTCGCGCACGCCGTTCTCGGTCAGGCGGCGAATGGCGTCCGAGAAATCCAAATACACGCCCAGTCCGCTCGAGCCGACGCCCCGACCTTCGTCGCACACGCGCTTGGCCGCGCGCGACGCGATGTCGCGGGGACACAGGTTGCCGAACGCCGGATACATCCGCTCCAGGTAATAGTCGCGGTCCGCCTCCGGAATGCTGTTCGGATCTTTCGGGCAGTCCTCTTTTTTCTTCGGGACCCAGATCCGGCCGTCGTTGCGCAACGACTCCGACATCAATGTGAGTTTCGACTGATACTCTCCGGAAACCGGGATGCAGGTCGGGTGGATCTGCGTGTAGCACGGATTGGCGAAGCACGCGCCACGCTTGTAGGCGCGCCAGATCGCCGTGGTGTTGGAGCCGCGGGCGTAGGTGGAGAGATTGAAGACGTTGCCGTAACCACCCGTCGCGAGCACGACCGCATCGGCCGCATGGCGCTCGATCGCACCCGTCACAAGATCACGCGTGATGATGCCCTTCGCCTGGCCCCCGACGATCACGAGATCGAGCATCTCGCACTGCGCGCGCAGCTCGACGGTGCCCGCGCCGATAGCGCGAGAGAGCTGCGAGTAAGCGCCCAGCAACAACTGCTGGCCGGTCTGGCCCCGAGCGTAGAATGTCCGGGATACCTGCGCGCCACCGAAGGAGCGATTGGCGAGCAAACCGCCGTATTCGCGGGCGAAGGGCACGCCGGTGGCCGCGCACTGGTCGATGATGTTGACCGACACCTCCGCGAGGCGGTGGACGTTCGCCTCGCGGGAGCGGTAATCGCCGCCCTTGATCGTGTCGTAGAAAAGCCGATACACGCTGTCGCCGTCGTTCTGGTAATTCTTC
This sequence comes from Opitutaceae bacterium, assembly GCA_031425115.1. Classification (GTDB taxonomy): domain Bacteria; phylum Verrucomicrobiota; class Verrucomicrobiia; order Opitutales; family Opitutaceae; genus ER46. The sequence goes on from JANPIT010000415.1 coordinate 8,140, forward strand.
GCCGCGTTGATGCCGCCCTGCGCCGCGATCGAATGGGCGCGGCGGGGGCTATCGTGAAACACGAAGCACTTCACCTTGTAGCCGAGATCGGCCAGGGTCGCCGCACACGACGAACCGGCGAGCCCGGCCCCGACGACGATCACCTCGTATTTCCGCTTGTTGGCCGGATTGACGAGCTTGATGTTGTCCTTGTGCCGGCGCCACTTTTCAGGGAGCGGGCCGGGAGGAACTTTGGAGTCGAGCGTGGCCATGGGAGCGCGCGGCGCAGGTAAGCGTTGAGCGAAAAAGGGTGAGCGACGATCAGCGAAGCGAAGCGGGCGCGACGGCGACGCCGGTGGTCCGCGGCTGCAGCCGGCCAGCGAGCACCGCCGCCGGGATCGCGAGATTGAGCAGGAAATACGCGGCGCAGAAGAGGATCGCAACCTTGCGCAGCCCGCCGCCCCACCGCGTCGAACGCAGGCCGAGCGTCTGGAAGAGACTGTCCACGCCATGCAGCAGGTGAAAACTCAGCAGGCCCACCGCGATGATGTAGAACGCCGACACGAGCGGATTTTGAAACCCAAGGATCACCATGCTGTGCACATCGGCGACCTTGGTTCCGGGATCGACGACCGGAAATCCCGCGACGCGATACTCATGCTGCATCGTGTAGGCTGGCAGGTTGTCCTTGAAACTCGCCGACTGCGCCGCACCGATCGTGAAGTGCGCCAAGTGGTAAATGATAAACGCCAGCACGACGTAACCGGTCAGGCGCATGGTGCGGGACGCCAGCGTCGCGCGGATCGTGTGCTTGAAACCGTAAGCGCCGCCGCGCGCTTTGTTGTTCTCCAACGTGAGGACCGTCGCTGCCCAGATGTGAATCCCCACCGCGACCAGCAAGCCGATGCGCGCCACCCACAGCAGCGGCCCGAGGTTGTGCAGGAACTGCGCGTAGCCGTTGAGGTGATCCGGGTCCTGAAAGACCTGCAGATTGCCGACGAGATGCCCGACGACGAAGCCGATGAGGATCAGCCCAGTCACCGCCATCAGGATTTTTCGGCCGATGGAGGAGCCAAAGAGGGAGCCAGCAAGGTTCATCGCGAAAATTCGCCGTGGGGGTGGATGCGCAAAGCCCGGCGACGCTCAGGGAGCCTCGCGGCGATGTAAAGGCGCGCGCTCGGGAACGTAAGCATATTAGCCACCCTAAACTTTTAGAGAAGGCGCAAGGGTCAGCGCCACCCGCGACTGCTGCGCAGCAACTCAGAACGACCGCTGCCGCTGTCGACAACGGCTCGACGGGGCGTCGAGCCACCTACTTCGCCAGCGGTTTCAGCAGCGCAAACTTCCCGCTCGCGGCCGGCGCGATAAACTTCCGCCGAAACGCATTCACCCGCGCACCGCCACCGAGGAGGGCGGAGAGGGCCGTCTCGATCTCGCGGTGCGTGTGCGGCGCCACATGGTCGGTGACGTAGTGGAAATCCCAGCGCGTCTCACCGGTCTGCACCAGCGAGTAGTGCCAGCAGGTGAAATCCGCGGGCAGTGCCGCATCGACATCCGTCGGTGAGACCAACGAGCCATCTGCGCGGAAGAACAAATTGCTTTCCCGGCCGAGCAAACGGAAGCCCGTCGGGAATTTTTGCACGATGTCACCCGTATGATACCGCAGCAGCGGCATCGCCTCCCGACCGCGCGTCGTCACGAAAATCTGAAACACGTCCGGCAGACCCACCTGCGTCTCACTCTTCGCGCCCGGTTTCCACGGCGCCAGTTCGATAAAGGCGTTGGCATCGATCACCTGCGAATTGTCCTGGAACGCTTCGCCCACAAATAAATACCCCGCCTCGGTCGAACCATAGAGGTCCACCTGCGGCGCGGGAAACACCTCGGCGATGCGCTGGCTGTGCTGCCGGCTCGCCTTGCCGTAGGTGAGGATGACTGCCTTCAGGCTCGGCACGCGCACGCCGCGTTTTTTCGCCGCCCGCGCGAGCAACGACAGATAAACGGGCTCGCCTTCGAGCACCTCCGGTTGAGTCGCCTGCAGTTCCAGCACGATGCGGTCCCACTCCGCCTCAGGAAACGCGAAGGGATCGCTCGAGAGGTTCAGGTAAACCACGCCATCGAAATAACGGTGAGGAAACGGATGATCCTCGTAGGGGCAGAGATTGCTCGAACAGCCGACGGGCGCGAGGACGCACTTGCGATACGGCCGGCCGACAAATTGCCGCAGGATGGGTGAAGCCTCGTAGGCGCGCGCCGTCTGCGCGTTCCACCAGCCGTCTTCCATGATCACGGTCATGGGCGACTGCGTGGTGCCGCCCGTGCTTTCGTATTCGTATTTCTTCGACGCAAACCCGCGCTCGATCTCCGCGTAATCCGCGAAAAACGCCTGATGCCCCCGCTCAATGATTTCCTTTTTCGAGAGCGCCGGAATTTCGCGAAAACACGACCACTGCAACGGATCCTGATGCAGCGGAAAGCGCTGGCCGTAAAGTGGACTGCGTTCGTAGATGCGCCTCACTTCGAGTTCCAGAGCCGCCGGCAGAAAATCACTGGTCGCAGCGCCGAGCGACTCCGGGGGATTGGCAAAGGTGGAGGCGGACATCAGTGGGTGGGATGGCAGGGAATAGCGCCGGCCCTCGAAGTCAAACGCCCGCAGGATCCGCGCGCCCACCTCCCCGGCCTGGGCCAATCCGGCCTTTCCTCAGTCTTTTTTCGCCACTCGCCTCTGGTGCGCCTCGAAAAGCATCAACGCGTTCAGCGCCAGCGCGTGCACGATTCCGCCCGTCTGCGCCAGCGCCAGCACCTCCGCGACCGGCTGGGTGGTGACGTGGATTTCCTCATCCGCATCCCATTCGAGCGCGTGCGACTGCACGGCCGCCTCGACCAGGACAAAGTGACAGCGATTCGACTGGATCGCAGGATTAGGATGCACGCTCCCCAGCACGACGGCCGACGCGCCCGCGAAGCCAGTTTCCTCTCGCAACTCGCGCAGCCCCGCCGCCACCGGATCTTCGCCCGGCTCCATCACGCCGCCCGGAATCTCGAGCGAGAATTCGTCGATCCCATAGCGAAATTGCCGCACGAGCACGATCTGATGATCAGGGGTGAGGGCGACGACGTTCACCCAGTCCGGCGGCTGAATCACAATAAAATCACGCTCGGTGCCGCGGCCCGGATGTCGGTAGCGCGTCCCCATCACGTCGAAGATGCGCGTCTGCAGCAGAGCGCTCGTCCCCAGTTTTTCCCAGCGCAGCGGCTCCGTGGATTTCGAGCTCATGGGTGCAGTCGATATTTAGCCAAAAAAAATGCCTCTCAGCCGAACGGCGAGAGGCATTTTAAATTGAGAGAAGCGGTGGTCGCTTACTTCTTCGGCAGCTTCAGCTTCTGACCGATCGCGAGCTTGTTGAAGTTCACGCCGGGATTCACCGCCACGAGGTCGGCGAGCGCCACTTTGTTGGCGGTGGCGATCTTCATGCCGGAGTCGCCGCTCTTGACGACATACTCACCAGGGCCGGCCTCGGCGGGAGCGCCTTTCTTGCCAGCGGCCTTCTCGGCAACGACGGGCTTCTTGGCGGCCTCTTCGAGCTTCAGCACGGAAGCGCGGAGTTCGCCGATGGCGGGTCCGACTTCATTGAAGCTGGCCTGGGTGGCAGACTGCAGGCGCTGCACGTCTTTCCCGGCTTTGTCAGCCGCTTGCGCCACACCGGTCAGCTGGCCCTCGACCGCGTCGATCTTGTCGATCTTTGGTTGAAGCGCCTCGAGGCTCTTGTTGGCCTTGGAAGCCTGCACGAGGCCAATGCCTCCGAGAATCAGCCCGATCACGCCGGCGATCACGCCGAAGACCGGGAGCATGCTGCCGTTGTTTTCACGAGAAATAGTATCCATGGAGCGAAGATGAAGTCGCGGAGAAGAAAGCTAATCGGAAAGCGACGCAAGAAGAGATTGTTCACATCGGTCAAGCGGGCGAACGCGGACATCTTCCAGCGGAAACCAGCCGCAATTGCGTGCCGAAAAAGACCGTCGTTTCAACCGCTCACCCCCACCAATTCTCTTCCGACTCCGTTAACCGCGCTACATTCGCGCTCATATCCCCATTACCGTCATTGACACCCCCGCGACTCGCCCCACCGTCTGCGGTTCGTCGTCCGGGGTGTAGCTTAGCCTGGTAGAGCGCCTGGTTTGGGACCAGGAGGTCGCAGGTTCGAATCCTGTCGCCCCGACCACGACTCCGGTCCCAGCATTTCGCGTCGTCGCGCGCCGTTGCCATGATTCTTCGCATTTGCCGGTTGCTTCTACTCCTCGCCCCCGTGGCGTCCCCGGCCCTGCTCGCCACCCCCACCGCGGGCGACACTCCGCTCGTCATCCGTCCGACCGTCACCGTCGCAACCGGCGACACCGGCGGAAAACTTTTCGGCCGCACGCCCGACCCCGGGAAAACGCGCCGCTACTACATCGCCGCCGAATCCGTGCTCTGGGACTTCGCCCCGGCGGGTCGCGATGAGGTGTGCGGCCTGCCCATTCCGGCCGAAGTCCTGCGCAACCGCAAAAGCGGCAAACTGCGCTACGTCCAATACACCGACGAGACCTTCACCGCCCGCGTCATTCCCAATCCCGCGCTCGGCATCCTCGGGCCCGTGCTCCGCGGCGTCGTGGGCGAGACGCTCGCCGTCACGTTTTTCAACCGCACCGCCCAGCCGCTCTCGATGCACCCGCACGGCGTCAAATACGACAAAGACAGTGAGGGCGCCTACCACTCGATGAGTCCCGGGCGCGGCGCCGCCGTCGGGCCCGAAGCGAAATTCACCTATGTCTGGCAGCTCGATGAGGCCTCCGGCCCGTTGCCCACGGAGCCGAGTTCGAAGGGCTGGCTCTATCACAGCCATGTGTCCGGCGATGCCGAAGCCAATTTGGGTTTGGTCGGCGCGCTCGTGGTAACCGACGCCAAACGCGCGCGGCCCGACGGCACGCCGAACGACGTCGACCGTGAGTTTGCGAGCCTCTTCATGATTTTCAACGAGAGTGGCCTCGACGACGCCGCGATCGAGGCCGCCGAATACGCGGGGCTGCCCGGCGCCATCGTAAGCGAAACGCCCCCGCTGTCCTGGGCACAGATTCAACAGCAGCTCGAGGTCGGCTCCCGCTACGCGATCAACGGCTACATTTTCGGCAACCAGCCGGCGCTGCAGATGAACGAGGGCGAGCGCACCCGCTGGTATCTCTTCGCCCTCGGTTCGGAGAACGATCTGCACACGGCGCACTGGCACGGGCTGCGCGCCATCGAGGAGGGGCGTCGCCGCACCGATGTGGTGGAGTTGCTCCCTGCGTCGATGAAGGTCGCCGACGTCGCCGCGGACAATCCCGGCACCTGGCTCTTCCACTGTCACGTCGCCGAGCACATGCAGGAAGGCATGTTTGCGCGCCTGATTGTGCATCCACGGAATGTCGTGGGCGTCGATCGCTCGCCCGCGCAATCGTTTCTCGGCTATCCGCCCGCCGCCCAATCGCTACGCATCGATCGCGCCGAGGCCGTGCTCAATCTCGCCACTACCCCCGTCCGCGCCCAGCTCATCCTCGAGGGCGCCGTGACCGTTTACGAAGGCTTCGCCATCTTCAACGAGCCCGTGCGCCTGCAGCTCGGCGATCGGACCGCGGAGTTCCAACCCAACGCCCAAGGCCTCGCGAAAGATCTGCGCACTCAGTTTCGTGTGAAGAACGCGACGGAATTTGGCGTCGTCCACGGCGGCCTGCTCGAATTCGAAATCGCCCTCAACGGCGCCGATTGGGTCAGCGACACGACCAAGCCCGGTGCGCCCCCCGAAGTGCCGGTCACCTTGGAGGTCGCGGGCGCCCGCCACACCGCCACCGTGAAAATCGTCCGCCGCATGCAGCGGGCGCCCTGATTGCGAATCGTGCAACCGCGGCATGGACACCACGTCCAGGCCTTGGTTGAACCCGACCATGCGTTCCGGCTTTCTGGCTCTCTGCAGTTTCATCGCGCTTCTCCTGCCTGGAATGCTGCGCGGCCAGGGCGCCCTGCCGCCGACCATCACGACGCAGCCCGTCGATACCTCCGTTTTCGTCGCAGCCACCGCGTCGCTCACCGTCTCCGTCGAGGGCACGCCGCCTTTCACGTATCAGTGGTTCAAGAACGGCACCGCGATTCCTGCCGCGACCGACGCCACCTACTCCATCCCGAGTGCGGTGCCCGATGCCGCGGGCTACCACGTGGTCGTGACAAACGCGGCCGGCTCCGTGACCTCGTTTCCCGTCCTCGGCACTGTCACCAAGCGCCCGCAAACCATCACCTTCACTGCGCCCGCAACGGCCGCGGCCGCGAGCAGCGTGAGCCTGAACGCCGCGTCGTCGTCCGGTCTGCCCGTGCAGCTCGCGCTCGTCTCCGGCATCGGCGCCCTCAGTGGCAACACCACGCTCACCAGTTCCGGCGGCACCGTGGTCGTCCGCGCCACCCAGCCGGGCACCGCATTTTTCGCCGCCGCCGAGCCCGTGGAGCGCAGCATCACGTTCGTCCTCGGCGCGCTTTCGCCTTTCATCACCAGCCCGCCGCTCGATCAAACTGTTAACGCCGGCAGCAGCGCCACGTTTCGCGCGGCCGCCATCGGCACGCCGGCGCCTGCGTATCAGTGGTCCAAGGACGGCGCTCCGCTTGCCGGTGCCACCGGCGCCGCCTTCGTTCTCGCGACGACCAGCCTCGCCGATAGCGGACTCTACACGGTCACGGTATCGAATTTCGCCGGCACCGTCACCGCGGGGGCCAACCTCACCGTCCGCGCGCCGCCCGTCTTTACCGCGCAACCGGCCAGCCAGACCGCGACGGCGGGCGAGGCCGTGACGTTTTCCGTGGCCACGACAGCCGTTCCGGTGGCGACGTATCAGTGGCGCAAGAACGGCACCCCAATCGCCGGCGCCACAGCTGCCAGCCTGGCGCTGCGCGGCGTCACTGCCACCGACGGTGCGCGCTACGACGTCGTCGCGTCCAACGCCCTCGGCGCGGCGACCAGCTCAGCCGCCGTGCTAACAGTGATCACGCCGGACTACACCGGTTACTACCGCGGCACTTTTACCAGCGCCGCTTCCGCCCCCGCCGGCGAAAGCAACTTTGTCCTCTTCGTGCGCCCCAATCGCACCGCCGCCCTCATCGGTTATCCAGCCCTCCCGGGTCCCGCGTTTGCGACCACCGATCTCCCGATCGCACTCAACGGCAGTTTCACCCAGCGCATCACCGCCGGGGCACAAACCATCACGCTCCAAGGCGAAATTACGCCCGACGGCGCGGTTTCCGGCACGGTTGCGGAACTCGGCGTCACGCTGCGCGGGGCCCGCGTCGCCGCGATCGGCCCGGCGGCGGCGGTCGCCGGTCTGTATCATTTCGCGCTCCCCGGTAGCGCCGCCGCGCGCGGCAGTCTGCTGGTAACACCCCTCGGCGACGCCACGCTCATCGTGGTCAGCGGCGCCAACCTCGACGCCGGGAGCGGCGCACTGCTCCCCGATGGACGCCTGTCGATCACCACGCGGTCCCAAATCCCCTTCGAGCTGCGCCTCGCCGACAGCGCACTCGCCGGCACCGTGCGCGCCAACGGTATTACGGCGCCCGTGTCCGGCGCCATCGAGACCCTCGTCGGCCGCGAGCACCTCACCAATCTCGCCGTGCGCAGCATCACGCAAAACGCCGCGCCGCTCATCACCGGCTTCGTCATCGCAGGCACTACGCCCAAGCAGGTGCTCATCCGCGCCGCCGGCCCGACGCTCGCCCAGGCGCCCTTCAACGTCCCCGGCGCGATCGGCGATCCCACTCTGCAAGTTTTCCGCGGCAACCTCATCGTCGCGCAAAACGACGACTGGGGCACGCCCCCCGCCAACGCCGCCGCTATCACCGCCGCCGCCGCCCGCACCGGCGCTTTTGCCTTTCGCGTCGGCAGCGCCGACGCCGCGCTTGTCAGCACCCTCCCGCCCGGACCCTACACCGTGCTGGTCGGCGGCGGCAACGGCACGGTGCTCGCCGAGATTTACGAAGTCCTTGAAACCAACGAAACGCCTGGAGCTCGCCGCCTGGTCAACACCTCCGCCCGCGGTCTCGTCGTGCCCGGCAATCCGCTCATCGCGGGATTCTTCATCACGGGCAGCGTGCCGCAACGCGTGTTGATCCGCGGCATCGGCGCCACCCTCGGCGCGCCGCCCTTCAACGTCGCCGGCGCCCTGCCCAATCCACAGCTCACGCTTTTCCGCGGCACAACCGCACTGAAAACGAACGACGACTGGTTCCGCGACGCGGACGCCGCGCTGATCCGCGACGCCGCAACGCGCGCCGGCGCCTTCGCCTTGGGCGCGCAAAGTGGGGATGCCGCCATGGTGCTGTATCTCGAACCCGGCGCTTACACCGCCCAAGTCAGCGGCCCGACCGGCGCAAATCAGAATAACAGCACCGGCATCGCCTTGGTAGAAGTCTACGAGGCCGCACCGTGAAGCACATATAGGGAACACTCCCGAGGCCTTTGGGCTTGTCCGCGAAACCGGCCCGCGTATTTTCAACGCACCCAACAGGACGCCGCCCCAACGTCCTGCTCACAAAAACGATTCCGGTGCTTCTCGGGTTAGCCACTCCGTGTAAGCCCATGAAAACACCGTTCGTCGTCGCTGCATTCTCCGTTTTTCTCCCCGCGCTGGCCCACGCCCAGACGCTTTTCTCCCAGAATTTCGGCAGCTCTTCTACGCTCTCGAATTACGTCGGCTCGGGCACCGGCCAGTTCGATGCCATCACGCCGGGCACCGGCAACTCAGCGAGTGTCAGCGGTGGCGCGCTCACCCTTACCAAGGCGGCCAATGCCTCCGCCACGATCGCCCGCACCACCGATCTCACAGCGTCGAGCGCACTGCTCTTCCAATTCGATTTTTCCATCTCCGGTAATACCGCAGCGCAGACGTCCTCCACGGCCCAGTCCAACACGAGTGCCATCTCAGTTTACTTGGGCAGCGGGCTGACCACCTCCGCCACGGGCGAAGGAAATTCTGCCGTCACCGCCCGCTTCAACATCGGTTGGACCACCACTGATGGCCAGTGGAACCTCATCACGCCCAGCGGCACGACCTCTGCCAATCAAACCGGAAACCAGACCATCAGCTGGTATGTGAATAACGGCGGCAGCAGCCTCACTTACACCGGCCCTGATTCCACTTCGTATTCGGTCGCCGCCGGCGCTTACGACTTGTGGATCGGATCGACCCGCAGCTTCGCCGGCACCTCGGTCACAACCACCGGACTGAACGCGACCGACTTCAAACTACGTTGGGGCAACGGCGCCGCCAATGCGGCCATGACCTTCGATAATTTCGCCGTCTCCGCCATCCCCGAGCCCTCGACGTATGCCGCGATCATCGGCGGCGTCATGCTGCTGGGCGCTTACTTCCACCGCAAGCGTGCCGAGCGGACGCGCTCCTAAATCAGTCGGCGCGCGCACCGCCGCCCCGCGGCCCGAGCCCCATCAACGCTGCGCCACGGTCGACTGCGCCGCGACCGCTTCGCGCACCAACTCGAGGGTCCTAGCCGCTTCCTTGGAATACAGGAACAGATCGCTGCCCAACTTGTGCTGCACCACGCGCAGGAGCTCGAGGGAGGGCCGACGCATTTTCAGATAGCGCTGAACATGCCCGGAGAGATCCTCCACCCGGTCGAGCACCAGATCGAACTCGATCAGGCGCATCAGCGCCGCTTGGTTCGGTGGACTGAATTGCACGGCTCGCAGCAGGGTCTGCCGCGCCAAATCGGCCGCGCCGAGTTCGGCGAGCCGGTTGGCCACCGCGAGAAGATTGTCCGCGCGCAATTCCGGCGCTCCGAGAAACGACGTCAGAAATACGCGCGCATACGCCGTCTCACCGAGGCCGCAGTGCGCGATCGCTTGCAAGCTGCTGAGCACCGCCTGCCGGTCTGCACCGTGCACTCCCTGCTGCTGCAATTCGCGAATCACCGCCAGCGCCCGCGAGTAGTCCCGCGCCACGATCGCCGCCTCCGCCACCAGAAACCCATAGGCGTCACTCGGAAATTTCCGGCTTTCTGCCACTTCCCTGACGCGCTCCACCAACACAATGTCGCCGCCATTCGCCGCGAAATCCGCGAGCAGCAACAGCGCTCCAGCGTCGAGTGAGCCGTCACGCAGGAGCGCATCGATCTCCTTCGCCAACCGATCCGCGTCACCCGATTTCCGATACGCCGAAAGCAGTTCGATCCGCGGACCCACCAACTCCGGGTGCGCTAGCTGCAACGAAAGGGCAGCCCGGCGCGCCTCGTCGTGCAGCCCGCGCCGGCGCAACCGCTCGATCACCTCCCGCTGAATTTCCACCTCGCGGGGATGCTCCCTCGCCAGCTCGCGCAATTGCAGCAGCCCGAGTTCATGATAACCGCGCTCATACTCGATTTTCGCCGCAAGCGCGCGGCCCGTCACCGAGGCCGCTAGCTTGGGTTCGCGTTTCAAAAAGTCCTCGGCCACATCGTAGTGCCCACAGGAATACGACGCAGTGGCTGCCGCTGACGCGAGCAGGCGCGCTGCCTCTGAACCCGCCGGGACTTTATCCAATAATTTTTGCGCCTGGCCGACGACCAGAGCGTCTTCGTGGCGGCCAAGCAGGTAGGTGAGCAGGGGTTTTAGAAACTCCGGATTGCTCCCGTGATAAGGCAGACCCTCGAGCAAGAGGCGCCGCGCCATGTCGGGCTGGCGCAGCCCGAAATACAATTCCGCCAGCAGCAGCCGCCCCGGCAGACTCGCGGGCGACCGATCAAGGCCCCGACGGGCCACGGAAACCGCTTCCGCAAATTTCCGCTCCGCCACAAACCGCCGCGCCGCGAGAATGGCCGCTTCTCCTCTCGCCCTCTCGTAGTTGGACCATCGCCACGGCAGCGCGACATCGGCGAACCGCACCTGCTCGTTCCGCCCGTAATAACGCGCCGTCGCGTAGACCACCGTGATTACGGCGACCGTCGCCACACTCATCATCACACCCGTAGTCACGGAGATGCGGCACCACCGCGCGCGGACATACCAAGGCTCTGCGCCCAACGGATAAAACCACGCGAACACCCGCCGTGGGCTGCAGAGCACCCGAGTCCGGGCAAGAAACCGTGCCTGCCCGCAAGGACGAGGATCGGACTGATCGCAAAGGCTGTTCATGGCGGAGCGCCGGGGGGCGAGCGATACGCTGGCCCCTCATTTTCTCCCACCAATCGCGCCGTCTACCGAATTTCCGGTATACGCCGGAATTTACTTCCGTGCCGGCCGCCGCCACGTCGCTTGGCTAACCCGAATGAATCATACCTCGTGCCCGTGGCTCAGAAGATTTCGGCGTTCCCGGGTAGCGTCGCGACCTCCGGGCGCGACAGGTGCAATCCGCACTCGACGAGCCGCGCGCCCTGAGGGTCGCCGGTTGGTATTAACCAGACCAAGGTATGAGCCACAGAGGACACGGAGCCCGGACACAGAGGCTACAGAGCAGACCGAGCTCCCCTCCGATCGCGAACTCACACCACAAAAAAGCCCGCCGGTCTGGCGGGCTGCTTTAAACGGCATCGCGCACACACGGCGCGCTGGCTGCCCGGTCACCTCACTTCTTCGCTGGCATCTTGGTGTCCAGCACCGGTGCGGCGGCGTCTTTCTTCGCATCCACCGGAGTGGCTGCGGCAGGCAGCGTCGCGCGACGCTGCACGGCGCGCTGCGTCCAGGTCCCCGACGGATCCAACTGCATCAGGGAGTCCACATACTTCTGCGCTTCGGTCGCGTTGCCGGCTTCCACGGCCAAGCTGGTGACGTGATACGCCGCCTCGCTGCGCACGGCCTTCACCTGGCCCGCATCGTCCGCGATCTTCTTCAAGTCTGCCGCGCCTTCGGCGCCTTTGCCGGCCTGCACCTTGGCGAGGGCGACGCCCAGCTGTGCGCGCGCGCCCAAAGGGCCACGCTTCAACGCCGCGGCCGCCTTTTCATACGCCGGGATGGCGTCGGCCGCTTTGCCAGCCTTGTAAGCCTCGTCCGCGATGCGGAGTTGGGCGATGCCACCGAGAGAATGATCCGGGTGCGCCGCCGCAAAGCTCTTCAGCTGCTCCGGCGTCGACGCGCCAGCATACGCCTTTTCAATTTCCAGCTCCTTCTTCGCCGCCATATATTTCCAACCCTCGCGCGCCAGAATGCCCAGCAGCACCAGCCCGCAGAGCGCAAACACGAGATTGCGGTGCTTCTTCCAGAACAGGTTTACCTTGTCCTCAAAGGTCAGGACCGTAGTCGCATCAACCGCGACAAGATTGCGGTCATCACCGGCAGGAGTGGGAGTGGAGGGAGTGGCAGACATGCTCATCAGTGCGGGTTTTGACGATTGGAACCGCCGAAGAGAGCAAATGCCCCGCTCACTGTCCATGCCGGAAAACGGCCCCGGCAGGGAAGTCGATGGGTCGAACAGCCAATCGGTCTAACACCCGGCAAGAAGTCGGATCATCTGACGCCCCCCTTGTTCAGGAGACGCTGAAGCAATTGGCCCGCCCTTCCCTCCGCCCGCCCGTTTTCCGCTTTCCCACCCTCATCTTTTCCGCCTTCCGCCTTTCGCCTTTCGAATTCCGCCGCTCCTTCAATCAAAAACCACCGTCTTATTCCCGTAAACCAGCACCCGTCCCTCGACATGCCAGCGCACCGCCTGTGCCAAAACCAGCCGTTCCAGATCGCGCCCTCGCCGCACCAGATCCTCCACCCCGTGCCGGTGCGTCACCCGCGCCACATCCTGATGAATGATCGGCCCCTCATCCAGATCGCGCGTCGCATAGTGCGCCGTGGCCCCGATCAGTTTCACGCCCCGGGCATGCGCCTGATGATACGGCTTCCCACCCGCGAACGCCGGCAAAAACGAATGGTGGATGTTGATCACCGGCCCGCCCAGCCGCTGCAGAAAATCCGCCGACAACACCTGCATGTAGCGCGCCAGCACCACCAGATCCACGTCCAACGACCGCATGAGCGCGAGTTGCCGCGACTCCGCCGCCGCCTTCGTCTCCGCCGTCACCGGAATATGGTGAAACGCCAGCCCATACCCTCGAGCAGCGTCGCCCAGATCCGGATGGTTACTGACGATCCCTGCCAGCTCGCAACGAAAGTCTCCCGCCTTCCAGCGCAGAATCAGATCGTGAAAACAGTGATCCGCTTTCGAGACGAACACCGCCACCCGCGGCCGATCGATCGAGGACACGATGCGCACCGCCATCCCTAATTCATCCCGCGCAAACTGCGTGAAGTCCGCCTCTGCTGTCGCCACTCCCGCCAGCCGGCTCTGTTCCACCGCCACCCCCGACCCGCCCACCGGCGACGAAAACGCCGGCTCCCACTCTACCCGCTGAAAAAAGATTCCCGCCTCCCGATCGCGGTGCTGGTCCGCATGCAGGATATTTCCACCCCGCTGAAAGATCCACCCCGCCACCCGCGCTACGAGGCCCGGCTGATCAGGGCCATGCAGCAGGGCAATAAGGGTCGGCTTGGTCATATCGCGCGGAAAATCCCGATTCGAGGGATCGTAAAGTCCGGTGTCGAGCGCGCGCTCGACCCGGTGATCACCGCCCCGCCGCTCTCACAGCTCAAAGATGCTTCTCAAACGCCAGATAAAGCTTTTGCGCCATCGCGAGGTCCGGCTTCACCACCCCGTAGCGGATTTTCACGCTCGTCCGCCCCTTCGCCACTTCCTTGATCTTCACGATCACCAGTGTATCCGCGGAATCACGACCGCGCAGCTCCGCTTCGATGATCCTCCGATCGTCCTGCGTCTGAAAAAGGCTCAGGTCCTTCAGTCCCCGCTTCGCCGCGTCGTAGACCCGATCGAAATCCCGGTCCGCGAACACCTGCAGCTCACCCAGCTTGTATTCGCCCCGGGTATCCGGCGCGACCATCACTTGGGTGCACCCCGGCCCGCCCAGCGCCGCCGCCCAGGCGACCAAGGCCACCACGCCTCCACGACCCACCCGACCCAGAGTGTTGATCTTCATGCTTGTTTGGGATTTCCCCACGACAAACCGCCGCCGCAAAAGTTCAATCGCGCCGTTCGACTCCCCCCGCAGTTGACGAATTTATGACGACGCCTCCCGCCCGCGCCTTCAGCGCCGCGCCGCCTCACCCGCCGCGAGTTTGTCGACGTTGAGCCCTGCCGCCGCGAGCGCCCGTCCGATGGTGCGCAACTGCTCCTGTAATTTGGCCGCCGCTTGCTCCGCTTCGCCACGCGCCCGTTTCTCAGCGCGGAGTTCGCTCTCCAGCTTTGCTATGACCCCGCGCGCATCGTCGCTGCGGCTGACGGCCTCCTTGAGCTTCGCGCTCGCCGCGGCGTTGTCCGCGCGACCCCGTTCAATTTCAGCAAGGAACCCCGCGAGCTCCTGTTTCAACGCCGCATACGATTTCAGACTCGCGGCAATCTTGTCGTCCATCGGATCGACCTTCGCCGCCGCCTCGCTCCCCCGTGCTGACGCCGGAGCCGCCGCCGGCCGATCCCGCTCCGCCCGCAACCTGGCATTCGCCGCCCGCAAAGTCGCGAGCTCGCGGGAGGCTTCGTTGAGCTGGGTAACAAGTGCTGCGTCGCCGCCGCTCACCTCGCGTGAGGCGGTGCCCGAGCTCCCCGAAGAACGCGGTGCCTCTGAGCGCGTCTCGGTGGTCGCCGTGCGACTGTCCGAGCCACGCCCTTCCCGCCACGAAGACCGCGGCTCGCTCACCGCCGCGGTGGCCGGGGAGGAAGCGCCGCTCGAGCTGGTCGATGCTGTGCTCTCGCGCGCCGGTTTATCGGCCAC
>JANPIT010000416.1:0-6349 GCA_031425115.1 Opitutaceae bacterium
AGCCGCAACTCGAAACTCTGGTCGGCGGCGAGCGCGGCGCCCAGCACAGGCCAGGCGGCGTCTGCGTTGCTCGTGCGCGCCGTGACATAGGCAGCGGCCACGCGGACGGAGCCGACGGCGTCTTTGAGGAGCGGCGCCACGTCGGCAGTCGAGGCGGGTGAGCGCATCGCGCCGAGCGCGCCCCAGAATCGAATCGTGGGCAGCGGATCGGCCACGGCGGCTTTCAGGTCGGCGGCGGAGGGCGCAGGCGAGAGTTGCAGGCGGTCGATCACATCGAGGATGCGGGCGAGCGGATACGCTTGGTCGTCGCGGCCGATGAGGGTGGGCGACGCCGCGCGGGAAAGTTCGCGCAGAATCGGTTCGGGCATGAAGCCGGTGTCGCGAATGCGCAGCAGGTGAGCGCGGTTGGCGGCGCGCATTTTTTCCAGAGTGGCGCGATGGGCGGGATCGGCCGCGAGGTTACGGACATTGTCGGGATCAACGGTGCAATCGAAGAGCTGCTCGGCCGGCTTGGGCTCGAAGAACGAGGCTTGGGTGGCGTTGAGTTTTCCTGCGCGGCGCTGGTTGTCCCATTCCTTCATGGAAGCCATGTTCCAGAGGTAGGTGACGTGCTGCATCGTCGGGAGATCGGGGCGGTAGTTGCGGATGTAGCGCCAGCGTCCGTCGGTCACGGCGCGGCAGAGATCGTAGCGCTCGTCCATGCGATCGCGGAAACTGAACGTGAACGCGGGCGCGGCGGCGCGGGCGGGTCCGGCGATGGCGCGGCCTTGGAAAAAGTCCGGCGCCTTCACGCCAGCGAGGCTCAACACGGTCGGTGCGAGATCGACCCAGTTGACGAGCTCAGTCGACCGCGACCCCGGGGCACCCGGCGCGAGGTGCTGGTATTTCTTCGGAAAGTGCAGCGCGAGCGGCGGGTGGGTGCCTACTTCGTAGAGGAAGCGTTTGCTGCGTGGGAGCACGCCGCCGTGGTCGGAGTAGTAGAAGACGATGGTGTCCTCGGCGAGACCGGCGGCGTCGAGCTCGGAGAGCACTTCGCCGACAAGACGGTCGGCCTCGCTCACGCGGTCGTAATACTGGGCGATGTCTGCCCGCACCTCGGGCGTGTCGGGCAAGTAGGCGGGCACGCGGACTTTGGCGGGATCCGTGATGAGCGGCAGGCGTTTGTGCAGCGAACTCTCGTGGCTCTGGGTGAAATTGAAGATCGCGAAAAACGGCTGGCCGGGCTGACGGTTTTTGTAATGCGCCTGCG
This sequence comes from Opitutaceae bacterium, assembly GCA_031425115.1. Classification (GTDB taxonomy): domain Bacteria; phylum Verrucomicrobiota; class Verrucomicrobiia; order Opitutales; family Opitutaceae; genus ER46. The sequence continues at coordinate 1,250 of JANPIT010000416.1, forward strand.
CGTTGTTTTGATCCCAGGTGCCGGGGAGGACGGCGGCGTTGTAATCGGTTTTAGCGCGATTGGTGGTGTAGTAACCGGCGTCGCGCAGGTAGGCGGGGAAATAGCGGAGCCACGACGGCATCGGGACGTTGCTCCGCATGTGGTGCGTGCCGAGTGAGGGTGCGAACATGCCGGTGATAATACTGGAGCGAGTCGGCGCGCACACCGCCGACGTCGAATAGGCGCGCTCGAAGAGGATGCCGCTTTTGGCGACGCGATCGAAATGCGGCGTGCGCGCGAGCGGGTCGCCGTAACCGGTGACGTAGCTCGCGGCGTTGTCCTCGGTCACGACCCACAGAATGTTCGGGCGAGCGGCGGGCGCGGGCTCCGCGGCCCGGCCAATCACCGCGAATGTGAGCAACAAGAGAAGAAAGCGGCCGAGGGCGAAGCGACGGGAGTGCATGAGGTAAGGGTGACGAATTTCAGTTTGGTCTGAGACTCCTTGCAGGCGGTGTGAACCACGAAACACACGAAAGACACGAAATACAGACGCGCTGGCCGAAGAGGATGACCGACTGCAGGCACGAAAGGTGGGGGAGTTCTCTGCGGGATCGTAACGGAAAATCGAGTTCAACGGCTCGACTCGCGGGGCCGTTGACCGCAAGTAAGGGAGGCAACGTCCTGCACCGCTCTCCGCCCCGATGAAAATTCTGTCGCTCGTCTCGTTCGCGTTCTTCCTGGCGTCGGCGCTGCTGAGTAGCGCAGCCGGTCCCGCGGCCAAGCCCAACGTGATTTTCATCATGGCCGACGATCTCGGCTACGGGGATCTCGGCTCGTTTGGCCAGAAGCTGATCAAGACGCCGCACCTGGACCGCTTTGCGGCGGAAGGGATGCGGTTCACGCAGGCCTACGCGGGCGCGACGGTGTGCGCGCCGTCGCGTTGCGCGCTGATGACCGGCAAACACGGCGGCCATGCTTACATTCGGGGGAATCTCGAGATTCAACCCGAGGGCCAGGAGCCGATGCCGGCTGACACGTTTACGGTCGCGCATCTGATGAAGAAAGCGGGCTACACGACCGGTGTGATCGGGAAGTGGGGTCTCGGCAAACCGGGCTCGACCAGCGTGCCGACGAAGATGGGTTTCGATTATTTCTTCGGCTACAACTGCCAACGCGCCGCGCACGAATACTATCCTGACCATCTCTGGCGTAACGACACGGTCGTGCCGCTGGATGGGAAGACCTACTCGCATGATTTACTGACGACCGAGGCGCTAGACTTCGTGCGGCGGAGCAAGGACCAGCCGTTCTTTCTCTACCTCGCTTACACCCTCCCGCACCAAAAGCTCCAGGTGCCGGAGATCACGCCTTACGAAAACGAGCCGTGGCCGGACAATCTTAAGAAACTCGCCGCGATGATCACGCGGCTCGATCGCGACGTAGGCCGGCTCATGGCGCTGCTCAAAGAACTGAAAGTCGATGAGAACACGCTCGTGGTGTTCAACAGCGACAACGGCGCCGCGTGGCGCGACACGACGTTCAACCACTCGGGGCCGTTGCGCGGCTACAAGCGCGACATGTATGAGGGCGGCATCCGCTCGCCGAGTCTCGCGCGCTGGCCGGGCCGCGTGAAGGCGGGCGTCGTGAGCGATCAGGTGTGGGCGTTTTGGGATTTTCTGCCGACGATGGCGGAGCTGGTGGGCCAGAAGGCTCCGGCGGGGATCGATGGGGTTTCCGTGCTGCCGGCGTGGCTTGGGCATACGGCGGTCGTGCATCCGCCGCTGTATTGGGAATTCCATGAACGTGGGTTTTTCCAAGCCGCGCGGATCGACGATTGGAAAGCGGTGAGACTCTCGACCAAGTCGCCGCTCGAGCTCTACGACCTCAAGACCGACATCGGAGAAAAGAATAATGTCGCCGCGCAGAACCCGGCGGTCGTGGCGAAATTCGAAGCCTATTTGAAAACGGCACGCGTCGAGTCGGCGCTTTTTCCTATTACTGAAAACGCGGCCGGGAAAAAAGGCGGCAAGAAGGCCGCGGATAAGAAGGAAGTGGAGTAAGGGTCGGGGCGGAGACTTTTCCGATGACCCGCTCGTTCAGCTTAATGCCCGCCCGAGATTCTTCCATCTTTGTAGCCGCGAGCGCCAGCGAGAGGTTATTCGTCCACTCGCGGGCGCTCGCAGCTACACCTACCACGGTGCCACAGGTTTCGGGTCTCGGACCGGCTCAATCGATTTTCTCATGAACCCCCCTCCCTATTTTAACCGTCGCGCCATGCTGAAACTCGTGGCGGTGGCGGGCGCGGCGGCGGCGACGCCCGTCCGCCTCTTCGGCCAGGTGCCGTCGGCGCGGATGATCACGGATTATCTCGAGACACTGAAGCGCGACGACGACGGCTACGGTTGGGGCGACCAGAATATTTCCCACCTCACGCCGACCTTCGGCGTGGTGGGCGCGTATCGCGTCCTCAAGATCACGCCGCCGAACAAGGACGCGCTCGTGCGCTATGTGCGGACGCATCATCCGCGCGAGTTGAAGAAGCTCGAGCAGGAGCGCCGGATTTTCGACTGGCAGCAGGTGCAGGCGCTGAAATGGCTCGAGGCGGACGCGAGCGAGTTTCGGGAAAAGATCGCGGCGCTCACTCAGCCGATGGTCTACCTGAAGCAATACGAGCGGCACGGGTATCCAATTTTCCAATCCGAATTGGGCGCGGTGCTTTCGCATTCGCTGCTGGGGTTGCCGACCGCGCCGATTGCCGAGGCGTTTGGCAGTTACATCGAGATGCGCCGCCGCGAGAACGGCAGTTTCAACAACACACCCGCGGCCGACGGCGGTGACGGCCATGTGATGAACACGCTCTGGGCACTGCAGGCGCTTCAAGTGCTTGGTCGTCCGCAGGCGAAAAAAGACGAGTTGATCGCGTGGTTGCGCGCCTGCCAGCTGCCGAGTGGCGGCTTCAGCTTTCAGCCCAAACCGATCTTCGGTGGCCTCGACGATATCGTCTACGTCCGCGCAGCGGTGCGCGCGCTGAAGCTGCTCGGGGCGGAGCCCGCGCAACGCGCGGCGTGCATCAGCTACATTCACTCGCTGGCGAATGCGGACGGCGGGTTCAGCGATCGTCCGGGTTGGCTGAGCAATGCCAACGCGACTTACTACGCGCTCGACGCGCTCGATGTCCTCGGCGCGCTCAACACGATCGACGGCGTGAAGCGCCGGGCGCTGCGCCAGCGCACGACGCTGCCGACGGGCCTCAAGATTTTCTCTGCGCAAGTGGAGTCCCACGGCACGGGCAGCCCGGCGGAAGCGGTGGAACTGGCGCGCAGCCTGAAGATCGATCTCTGGGGCGCGAAAAACGGGAAGCCGGGCTGGCTGCCGCGAGCGCGCGCGATCGCGGCGGAGCAGAAAGTGCCGGTGATGTTTTTCACCGCCGACGAGGAATACGGCACTTGGGTGGATATTCCCGGCATGGGCACTTACAGCCACACGGCGGACCTCGTGGCACCGGCGGGTGCGGACATTGGCGCACCACTCGGCACGCGGGCGGCGCCGCCGGCGCCGGTCTCATGGCCGGATTTTCGCGAGCGGCGGCTCGTGCCGCTCGAAAAAGGCGGCGGGAGGTTGGTGTGGCAATTCGGCGAGAACGAAGAACTGGTGCGCATGTTTCTCGACGACTCGGTCGTGCGGCGCGGATTTTCCGCGATCAGCACGTTTCACTTTGGCAATCCGGATTTCATGAACACGGAGCCGTTCCTCAACCGGTGGCGTGGGCAGATTCCGTTTATCGGTTTGCAGGATGCGCACGGTCCGGAGTCGTGGTATTTCGCGGATCAGACGACTGCCTTCCGCACGCTCTTTCTCGCGACGGAGCCGACGTGGGAAGGCTGGCTGGCGGCATTGAAAAACAACTGGACCGTTCCCGTTCGGCGCGACGTGTGGACGCGCGGCAAGACCTGGATGCATAGCGGGTCGGACGAGGTCGCTGAGTTTGTGCGCGCCCGCGAAAAAGAGTGGCGCTGGTGGGATAATCCCGACCGCAGCCGACCGATGGTTTCGGTCGTGCCCGTGCGGCCGACGGATGATCTCGAGGCGGGCCGGCCGGAGAGTGGAATCAACCTCCGCGTGCGCTGCGCCTGGGAGAACACGAACCAAGGCGTTCTCAAGTCTCCGCTATCCGAGTTCGTGAAACTGAGCGTCGATGGGCGGGAAGTGACGCCGACATTGGTCGAGCGCAAACGCACCAATGGCATGTTCGACGAGCACGCGCATCATTTCCTGCTCACTGGCGAAGCGGCGAAAGGGAAGCACACCGCCACGGCAGTGGTGCGCGAACTCGCCACGAAGAAGGAATTCACGCGGACGGTGGAGTTTAGTGGATAAGGACGCGAGCGTCCACAGACGTCCTCGCGCGCCGCTACGTCCTGAGCACCCACCGCGGTCGGCTGGGTGCCGTTGCGCAATCGTAACCCTGCGCCACGGTGCGTGGTGCAACGACTTGAACGGGAGGGGCGTTGAATGCGTTTACGGGAGGGGGTCGCATGACCGTTCATCTTGCACCTCGACGCGTTTAACCGCCGCGTCGCAGAACTATTCCTCGTCCGCCGCGACCTTCTCCACGTCATGAAAACCCATTTCCGTCCGCTTCGCCTTTCCGCAGTGGCCGCCGCGTTAGTCAGCGCCCTGCTTGCGCCGCAGGTAGCCGCTCAAGCGGCACCCGCGCCTGCGACCTCGCCCACGGCGACCGCAACGCCGGTCACGCCGCCGCCGGCGGCCAGTGTCGCCGCCCGGGATGAGACGCTCACGCTCTCGCCCTTTGAGGTCCGCCCCGAAGACGACAGTGGCTACCAGGCGATGAACACCACCTCCGGCAGCCGCCTCGCGACGAGCCTCAAGGACACGCCCGCGTCGATCTCGCCTTTCACGCCGGAATTTCTCTCCGACATCGCGGCGACGAGCGTGCAGGACATGCTCGCCTACGCGGCGAATGCCGAGCTGAGCGCGGGCGATTCCGAAGGCGCCGGCTTCAACAACCCGCGCGACTTCAGCTCCGCAGGCGGCGAGCCGTTCCGCATTCGCGGCATTCCCGGTGGAGTTTCCACCGATTACGTGGAGAACGCCGCGCCG
>JANPIT010000417.1:0-2653 GCA_031425115.1 Opitutaceae bacterium
GATCAGCGTGAGAAATTTATCGACCGTGCCCGCGCGCACCTTCGTCGTGAGGCTGGCGTGGAGCGTGGTGCGGCCCTCGGCGCTTTTCACAAGCGACTTCAGCCGCCACGGTGAGTTCGCCGTTTCGCCGTGCGGCGGATGCTGTTCGCCGCGCCAAGCGGTGCCGTTCCCGCCGAAGGGCGCGCAGAAAAAATCACCGCGCAGCGCGGACAACAGCGCCGGCGTGCCCGGGGCCAGTTTTTCCTCGGCCCAGGGCGCGATCGCAAACGGGGACACCAACCGGTGGTCCAGCCGGAACGCGACGGGCGCGAGGTGCCCGCCCAGCTTCGTCAGATTCGCGTGGACGTGGCTGGAGCGGAACGACCAGGAAGGCTGGCCGTGAACGGAGTGCAGCGAGGGGGCGCTCATGGGAATGTGAGCGTTGGAGCGAGAGCCCGCATGGCAAGCGCGCAGCGTCTTTGTAGGGGCGCAGACTTGCTGCGCCCTTCGGGGCGGTCGAACCCACAGACAGGGCGCAGCAAGACTGCGCCCCTACAAAAAACGCCCGACCGCAAAAACCTACTTCACCGCTTCGACGTAGTCAGCCAGGACCTGCATGTTCTCGATGAACGCGTTGGTCGTGATTTGCTGCCCAGCGGCTTTTCGACCGCCGGCGCCCAACCAGCGGCCTTGCGCGTCGAGCGAGGCGATCGCGCTGCGGACGCGCGGCTCCAACGCCTTCGCGCGCGAGGCTTTCCCGCTCGCCGTTTTGGCACTGGCCTCGGCGAGTTTACGCTTTTCCATAATCTTCGCGCGCCCCGCCGCCTTCACTTCATCGTAGTAGCTGAAAACTGCCGGCATGCCGTAGGCGCTCTTCCACGAATAGCCCGTCTGACGTTCCGGCGTCAGATCCTCCACGCGATACTTAATCTTTCCGTCGCGGTCGCCATAGATCGGCGTGTTGGTGCCGATCTCATACATGCGCGCCCAAATCCCAGGCGAAATCTCCGAGCGCTTGAACCACGCAATCGCGCGCGGGAGCGGTTCGAGGTATTTCTCGTCGCCGGTTTCCAGATACAGGTCAATCAGCAGCCGCATCGCGCCGCCACTTTCTCCGGAGCACACACTCGGCGGCTCAAAGGCCCGCGCCCAGTCGGGCTCGAGGCGTGCATTGTATTGCTGCGCCCAGGTCGGTTGCGGTTCCGGAAGTTGCGCGAGGATCAGAAAATCGCCGCCCTTGAGCGCCGCGGCCCGATACTCCGGCCGGCCCAGCCGCTTGCCCGCCTCAAGCAGCGTCATCACGCAGTCGCGGTGGGTGTTGTCGTTGAGGGTATAGTAGCCGTTGTAGTTAAGCTTCGGGTGCTCGCGCGGATAGTCTTTCGGAAAACGTGCGGGCTGAACCGGGTATTCCTTCGGATCGACCGGCACACCGGCCCAGCGTTGCGGCCACCCGCCGTTCGGGCGCTGCGCGGCGAGCAACTTCGCGAGCGCGTAATCGCGCGCTTCGCGGATCTGCACGTCGCGCGGCTCAGTCGCGCCCTTGCTCGCGTCGGCTACGGCGAGGAGGAGCCGCAGGGCGCTCTGGGTGTTGTTGTCGTCGAAGGTCGACATGTTCTTGCGCTTCGCCGCGTCGGCCGGGGCGACCTTGCCGATATCCGACTTTCGATACCACGCGGGGCTCAGCTTCGGATCGAAGTCCACGACGTAATCCCAACCGCCCGACTCCAGCTGGCCGACCGCGAGCGCGTGCGCCGCCGCCTTGGCCGCATCGAGATAGCGGGCGTCTCCAGTCGCCTCATACGCGCGTAGAAACGTCATGCCCATCGAGGGTGTGCCCGGCGGCTGCACCCAGATCTGCGTCGAGGTGGCGTCGTTCTCGCCTGCCCGCGTCTTGAGGTCCGGCGAGTAACGCCAGAGATAGCCGCCCTCCGTCGAAATGGAGCGCATGAAGACGGTCGCCTTGTCCATCGTCGCGCGTGCCTCGCTGGCCAGCGTATTGTCCGCGGCCGGAAGAGTGGTGGCGGCAAAGGCCAGCGCGGCGAGCGCGGCCAAGGGGCGCCGAAGAGAATAACAAACCGGGGGATTCATGAGGGGGAGGGGTTGCGGGGAGCGACGAAGCCGAGCGACGCGAAAAATGCGGCACGTGGCTTCAAGCTTGCGCGGACCGCAGGACGACTGCGACGCGAGAATGTTCCGCGCGAGCGTTCGCTTGCGTCGGAGGTCAGCAACGTTTCCCTCGCGCCGTGCGTCCTGCACGCGTGGCGAACCACCGCCTTCCTCCCCCACCATGAAACGTTTGCTGCTCTGCCTCGCCGCGCTCGCGGCCACCAGTTCCCTCACTGCCCAGGAATGGGCCAATCAAGCTTGGGCCAAGGCCCGGATTGAAAAATCGCCGCGCCATCTCGAGTGGATCACCGTGAAGCACGGTAACCGCGAATTGAAAGCCTACCTCGGCTTCCCTGAGGTGAAAAACAAAGCGACCGTCGTCGTGCTCATCCACGAGAACCGTGGGCTCACCGATTGGGTGCGCAGCATGGTCGACCAGATGGCCGAGGCCGGCTACATCGCCGTCGCGCCCGACCTGCTCTCCGGCAGCGGCCCGAAAGGCGGCGGCACCGCAGAATTCGCCAGCAACGACGATGCCGGCAAAGCGATCACGGCGTTGAATCCGGAC
>JANPIT010000418.1:0-2194 GCA_031425115.1 Opitutaceae bacterium
GGTCATTTGCCGCCCACGCATACGAGGTGGGTGAAGGTTTTCACGTAGAGTCGGCCGCCGTCGATGCACGGCGTGCTGTGCGTGCCTTCGCCGAGCGGGTTGCGCGCGAGTGATTTGAATTCGTCGCCGGTCGCGAAGACCACCATCTCGCCTTTCGTGCTGGGCACGTAGATTTTTCCATCGATCAACACGGGCGAGCTGAAGAACTCGGCGCGCAGTCGCTCCGTCCAGATCACGCGACCGGTCGCGGCTTCGAGCGCGCTGGCGATGCCGGTGTCACTGATGATGTAGAGGCGGCCGTCGAGATAGAGCGGCGTCGGGACGTAGGGCGTGCCGGTGCGGAGCGTGTAGGCAGCGTGCGTCTTCGCGACGTTGCCTTTGCCGCCGAGTTTGACGGCGGTGAGATAGTTGCCCATGCCGCCGCCTTGGCCGCAGCTGCCGATCACGAGGTCGCCGGCGACGACGGCGGAGGCGACCATGCGCTTGTCGAAGAGCGGCGCTTCCCAATTTGCTTCGCCGGTTTTGGGATCGAGGCTGGAGATGCCGTGAGCCTGACCGGTGAGAAGCATCTCGAGTTTGCCACTCGCGGTCGGGTGAAGCACGGGGGTGGCGTAGGCGGCCGCGCCGCGTTCAGAGCGACGCGGAGTCTTCCACACGGGGGCGCCAGTCGCGAGGTCGAGGGCGATGACGAAGCTCTCGCCGTCTTGGTCGTTGGTCACGATGACGGTCTTTTCGAAGATCATCGGCGAGGCGCCGTGTCCGTGTTGCGATGCGAAGGTCCCGAGATCGCGACTCCAGAGTTCCTTCCCCGCGTGGTCGAACGCGCGCACCCAGAAGTGATCGCTCGAAACGAAGCACGCGACCACGTGCTTGGCGTCCACGACGGGAGAGCTATTGGCGTATCCAGAATTGCGATTGCCGGGGCGGTGGGTGGGGAGCGGATATTGTTTGGACCACAGCTGCTTGCCATCGCTTTTCTGCAGGCAGAACAGCGCGCGCTCTTTGCCGGCTTCCAGCGAACTCGTTTGGAAAATGAGGTCGCCCCAGATGACGGGCTGCGAGTGGCCCTCGCCGGGAATCGGCACACGCCAACGGAAATCCTGCTCCGTCCACGTGACGGGAATATTCTTGGCGGGGCTGATGCCGGTGCCATTGGGGCCGCGAAAGCGCGTCCACTCCTGGGCGGCGAGCGAGCCCGACAATGACGTGATCAAGGAGGACAATAAAAACGCGCGGCGGAGGGGAATTTTCATGGGAGCGAGTGACGGAAAGCGGCCGTCACGAGGCGAGGAGCACAGCGTCGGCCCGGGAGGCGGTCAAGGCGCGTTGGAGGGAGTTGGACTGTGGGCGGGAGTCTCGGCCGGCCCGGTTGGGTGGTTCGGGCAAAACGCGGCGAGGGCGCCGCGTCTCCAGTTACGTTACGCTTGCGGGCGCGCGAGAATGCGCGGAGCGTCCGGCTCGTTTTTCCTTCCCCCATGAAATCCGCGTGCTTGCTGCTTTGTGTTTTGACCTTGGCTCCGGTGCTGACGTGCGCCGCCGATTCCATGGATTGGCCGGCGTGGCGAGGACCGACGGGCGATGGCCACGCGGCCGCCGGGCAGACGCTGCCCGTGAAGTGGAGCGAGACGGAGAACGTGGTGTGGAAGGCGCCGGTGCGCGGGCGGGGGCACAGCTCGCCGACCGTAGTGGGGAATCGCATCTATCTCAGCACGGCGGATACGGTGACGGAAGAGCAACTGGTCATTTGCTACGATCGTGCGACGGGGAAGCAGATTTGGGAGACGGTTGTCCATCGCGGTAATCTGGAGAAGGGCGGACATCGCCAGGCGTCGCAGGCTTCGGCCTCGGTGACGTGGGATGGCGAACGGCTCTTCATTAATTTTCTCAACCAGAAGGCGATTCACACCACGGCGCTCGATCCCGCGGGTAAGATTCTCTGGCAGCAGCGCGTGGCGGATTTCCAGGCGCACCAGGGATTCGGTTCCTCGCCGGTCGTGCATGAGTCGCTGGTGTTGGTCAGCGCTGATCACCGGGGTGGTGGCAAACTGGCGGGGCTCGACCGGCGGACGGGAAAAGTCGTGTGGGAACACGATCGGCCGAAGATCCCCAACTATGCGTCACCGGCAGTCGTCACCGCCGCCGGGCGGACGCAGATGATCGTCGCCGGCTGCAATCGCGTCACGAGCCTGGATCC
>JANPIT010000419.1:0-2506 GCA_031425115.1 Opitutaceae bacterium
CACGCGCTACGAGTTGCAGGAGGTGCTGCTCGACCTCTGGCAAAAAGACCAAAAGACCGCGCTCATGGTCACGCACGACGTCGACGAGGCGCTCTTTCTCTCCGACCGCGTCGTCATGATGACCAACGGCCCCGCCGCCACCGTGGGTGAGATCCTCGAGATAAAATTTCCCCGTCCGCGCTCCCGCAAGCAACTCCTTGAAGACCCCGAATACTACCGGCTGCGCGAGCAGCTCATCGGTTTCCTGGAAGAACGCTCGCATCTCCGCCCCGCGACGCTCGCGCCCAGCGATGGCCACGCCCCGCCCCGCTCCGCCCCCCCGCTCGCGCCGAAACCTCGGCTCAAACGCTTTCTCAGTGCGCTCACCCCGGCCTGATTCTCCGCCCTCGCCTCCACCTGCCAACCACGCACATGAAATCCATCCTCCGCCGCGCCCTCCTCGCGCTGATCGCCGTCGGCGTCTTGCCGTCCTTACTTGCCCAATACACGCCGTCGCTCCCCGCGAGACCGTTCCCGGGCTACGCCAACGAGAAGCTCCGCGCCACCGATCCCTACATGTCCGCCTGGGACATCGGCGTGAACGTGCGCGGCCGGTTTGAGGGCAAAGATGGCGCCGGCTTCACCGATGCCGGCCAGAACTGGGATTTCGCCGCCAATCCAGCATTCGACAATAACAACAGCTACAGCCTCCTGCGCGTCATGCCGCGCATCGTCTACACGGGCAAACGCCTCGCCGCCACGCTCGAGGGCCGCGGCAGCTATTCGTTCAAGGATGAGCGCTTCGCCGCGGCCGGTCCCGGCAAGGGGCTCGCCGAACGCGATGGTCCGATGGACGTTCACCAAGCGTTCGTGCTCTGGGGCAACCACAAGGAATTCCCGGTCTCCGTGAAAGTCGGTCGCCAGGAGCTTGCCTACGGTGACCAGCGTCTCATGGGCCATCTGCGCTGGAACAATAACGCCCGCACCTTCGACACGCTCAAGGTGCGCTGGCAAAATCCGCTCTTCGGCGTCGACGTCTTCACCGGCGGCCTCGTTTACAACGATCACCATAACCTGAACCGCTCGCACATCGGCAGCGACACCTTCTCCGGCGCGTATTTTAATTGGCCGACGCTCGCGACGAAAGCCGTGGTCGAGTCCTACGTTCTCGCCCGCAACGTCAACACCCGCATCGCCACCAAGGATTTCAGCGGCGTCGCCGCGCCGTTCCGTCTCCCAGCAAAACAGGATCTCTACACCGCCGGTCTGCGCGTCCGCTCGAAGCCCGGCTCGTATGGCCCGTGGGACTACGGCTTCGAACTCATGCACCAGACCGGCAATCGCGCCACCACCGCGCCTGCCGCCACACCTGCCGCCGTCCGCGCGGCTGCTCGTCTCGATCAGAAGGCCTACGCCGCCGTGCTCCAGGGCGGCCACACCTGGACCGAGCACCTCTGGCAGCCGCGCCTCGCCGTCCTTTACAGCTACGCGTCCGGCGACCGGAGCCCCACCGATACCAAGAGCCAGACGTTTCAAAATCTCTTCGCGACGACGCATCTGCACTACGGCTACATGGATCTCAACAGCCTCCAGAACCTGCACGACGTCCGCGTGACCTACGCCTTCAAGCCCGCAACGAATCTCAGCTTCGCTCTCGAAGGCCATATCCAGGCTTTGGCTACATCCGCCGACTTCTGGTATAACGTCGGCGGTGTGCTCCGGAACGCCGGCGGCTACGCCACCCGCGGCACCAGCAACCGCCTCGGCCAGGAACTCGATCTCTCCGCCAGCTGGAATCCGATTCCCTCGACGCAACTGGAAGTCGGCCTGAGCCGTTACTTCCGCGGCGCCTACATCAAGGAATCCCTCGCCGACAACGGCGGGTCCAAGGATGCCAACTACGTCTACGTCCAGTTCACGCTGAACCTGTAAGCCGGGCGACGCGTTGGAATGTAGGGGCGCAGACTTGCTGCGCCCTAAGGTCGCAGCCGCGGCGATGAATCGAGTTCATCGCCGCGGCTAATTTTTTTCAGCCGGCACATCCGCGCTCTGACGTGAGCGTTGCACACGCCTGGGCTCTACGGCTGCAACGTCCGCGACTCCAAAGTTTTTCTCTGGCGCCTCAGCCGCCTACAGTGCCTTTCGCAAACCCACACCGTTGTGTGGCACGTGTCAGCACATGAGCGAGTGCGGGGTCCGCCTTAGTGCGGCGCTCATAATGAGCGCGCCTCATCGGGCGCCTTAAAACAATTCACCCGCTTAATCCCAGTCCGCGCCGTTGGTGGCACCAGCCGTGCTAAACTACGGGCGTGTCGAACGAGTCCTCACTCCTTCCTTCCCCGCAGCCGCCGCACCCGTTTACGCCGGCGCAGAAGGAGTATCTCGCCGGCTTCATGGCCGGAGCCAGCGCCAGCGGCGGCCTTCCCTTTGTCGGCACGACTCCCAGCGGCGCCATCGTCGCCCAGTCCGCGCAATCCGCCACCGGCAACCTCGCCGCTCCCGGCGCCGAGCCGACCATTTTCGGCAC
>JANPIT010000420.1:0-3143 GCA_031425115.1 Opitutaceae bacterium
TCGCGAAATCTTCGGCGGCCCCGGCGAGAGTGGCCAGACCGTCCCCCTGCCCGAAGGCAAGAGCAAGGACGCCGCGGTCACGTTCGATCTCCTCAAGGGCAAACTCTTCGTCAAAGCCGGCTACTACCGCACCTCGATCAATCAGAACGCGTCCTTCATTACGTTCAACGATTTCAGCGTGTTCGAAGGCGTGCGCACCATTTACGCCAATCTCCGTGACGGCGACCCGTCGCGAAACATCGCGCCCTTCATCAGCCAATCTACCTTCGATGCGCAGAACGTCCTCGCCGAAGTCGGCACGACGTCCGCCGAATCGGAGGGCTACGAGCTCACCGTTACGGCGAACCTCTCGCCCAATTGGCGCCTCACAGCCAACTATTCCTATATCGACTCCGTGCTGCTCGACTCGTTTCCCGAGTTCAGCGGCTGGTGGGGCGGCTCCACTGGCAAGGCGTTTTTTCAACGCTTTCCCGGCACGTTCATTCTGCCGAACGACGGCCCTTGGGATCCCGGCATCACGCTCGGCGATGCCATCCAACGCATCGACCGGGAAGCCGCCAGCGTGCAGGCCCGCGCCGGCGCCACGAGCCCGGGACAGCGTCACCACAAAGCGAATGCGTTCACGAAATACACGTTTACCCGCGGCCCGTTGAAGAACGTCTCCATCGGTGGCGGTGCGCGCTACACCAGCGGAGCGACGTGGATCCAAGCCTCGCCGCTCGGCGCCGAAGAGTTCAACGGCATGACGCTTTTCGACGCGGTGCTCGGCTACAAAAAGCGTTTCGAAAAGTTCACGCTGCACCTCCAGCTCAACGTCAAAAACGTCCTCGACAAGGACGACCCCAGCATCGTGCGACTCGCCGATGCGGTGAGCCCCACGGGCGGCTACACGCGCGGCTACGACGTCTTCAAATACATCCACACCCCCGGCCGTGATATGCGTTTGAAGGCGACGTTCCAGTTTTGAACAACCCAATCACCTTCCCATGACCAATCGCCTCCTCCTTATCCCCCTTCTCCTCGGCCTCTCCTGCGCGCGCGCCGCGAATCCGACGGCTTCACCTTCCACCTCGCCTGAAACTACACTCGTGGCCGCTGCCGTGGAGTCGCTGCACGCCGCACTCGTGAACGCCGATCCCCGCGCGCTCGCCGACCTCGTCGCCCTAGACGTGAGCTATGGTCATTCGAATGGAAACGTGCAGGACCGCGCCGCGCTCCTCGCGTATGTGAAAGCCAACGAGATGGATCTCGTGAAGATCCAAACGCCCAACCAGACGATCACGATCACCGGCTCCACCGCCATTGTGCGCCACACCTTCGCCGCGAATTTCCTCAAAGCCGGGGTCCCCGGCGACCTGAAGATCGGCAACCTCCAGATCTGGCAGAGACAAGAGGGAAAGTGGAAGCTGTTGGCGCGTCAGGCGTATAAACTATAGTCGGATCGAATCAGACGGAAGTGCCCACGGAATACACCGAACACACAGAAACGGTGCGGACCCTGTCCGGTTTTCTTCCGTGTATTCCGTGTGCTCGACTGACGATCAGAAGCTGGAACTCAAACGCAGGCCGAGGCTGCGGGGCTCGCCGCGGCTGGCGCCGCGATAATATTTCTTATCCGCCAAATTCGAGACGATCACGGCCGCCCGAATCTCGCGCTGCCAGACGCGGAACGGATATTCCACGGTCGTCCGGAGCAACGCATACGAGGAGAGGCGCACATTCGCGAACGAGGGATCGGTGGAGACTTGCACTGAGTCGGTCCAGTTCACCCCGGCCCCCAGCATCAGGCCTTTGAACCTGCCCTCTGAAAACACGTGGCGAGTCCAGACTCCCATTTTCCACTCGGGCGAGTTGCTGGACCGGCTGCCCACTTGGTTGCCGCTCGAGGGATTACGGTCCGCGAGGGTCAGCACGATGTTGGCTGGAGCGCCGACCGGACGGTAGGACAGCGTCTCGGGCGTAATGCCGGGATTGGAGGTGATGCGCGCCACGGGCAGGTAGCCGACCGTGAACAGCGCGGTGGTGTTGCGAGTGACGGCCCACTGCAATTCCAAGTCCACGCCCTTGCTCAGCCGCTCACCGCCGTATTCGAACCAGGTCACGTTGTTGTTCGCGTTAGTGTCGTTGTTGCGCGGGTCGTCGTTGGTCCGGTCGATGTCGGTGTTGCGGAAATCGTTTTTCCGCGCGGTCTCGAAATACGAAAGAGTGCCGCTGAGCTTGGAGCGGAGCAGGTTGAACTTCACGCCCACGTCAAAGCCGACCCCCTCCCGCGGGGGCGACGGGTGGCTGTTGCGCTCCGCCTGCGTCGTGCCGTTCCCCTCGACCTGGGCCTGGAAGCCGGGCTCAAACGACTGGCTGCGGCTGGCGAACACCACCACGTCCGGAATCACTTCCCATGACACGCCGACGGTCGGTAAATCCGCTTTGAGAATATATCCGCTGACCGTGTTCTTATATTCCTGGTGCCGCAGGCCACCGAGCAGGCCGAGCCGGCCGTCGAACAATTCGAGAATATAGCTGCCGAAATAGGCGTTCTCCTCGTTCGCATCCAGAAACGAAGGGGCCGTCGCCCAAGCTGGCGTCTGAACGTAGCGCCTCACGTCGAAGTAATCGTCGGTGAAGGCATTCCAGCCGGCGGTGACCACCGTGCCCGCGGAGCGCCGGATATCGGGATAAAACGCGCCGGGCTGGCCGGGGATCGGCGCAGCGTTCAACGCGTAAAACGTGCCGTTGTGAAAACGATAGTTGTCCTCGAAGCCGCGGTAGCCGACGGCGAGCGTGTGCTTGGTCGGCCCAATTGCGAAGTTGGTGATGGCGTCGGCCGAGGTGTTCTTCGAATCGTTCGTGTTATATTGGCTAAAAATATTCGCGCGGAAGACGCCGTCGGGACTGATGTCGCGAACGTCGGTGTGCGTGTTCTTGCGGGAGAGATCATACTTGAAGGCCCCGGCCTTGATCGTGAGGAAACGGAAGGGCGTGACGGTGACTTCGCCGCCCCAGTTCTGCACTTCCTGGGTGCCCTCGGAGCCGCGGCCGGCGCTATTGAAGTCCCACCCGTAGGGCGTGAGGGCGTTGGAAAACCCGACGGCGCGCGGGATGATTTCCGTGATGGGCCGGCCTTGGATGAGCGTGCGGGCGCGGCG
>JANPIT010000421.1:0-13965 GCA_031425115.1 Opitutaceae bacterium
GAGCGTGAGGGTTTCGTCTTTGGTGGGGGCGCCCGTGATCCCGGAGGGGCGTGGTGTGGAGGAGGCGGGCGTCTGGGCGTGGACTGGGCTAAGGCTGAGACTGAGGACGATAGCGCTCGCAATAACGGTGAGGTGGGTGCGAGCGAGACGGGGCGGCAGAGTGAGGGGCATAACGGTGGGCAAGGCAGGTTGGAGGCAGTCGGCCGCGCGGGTGGCCACGGGGTGACCAAGGCGGGCGGGGGGGTTAACGGTGGCGAAGGGGATCGCGAGGGAAGTCTTCGCGATCGCGATCGCGATTCAACCTGAATTCCGAGGGGAGGAGCGATCCGTTCGGTGGCGCCGTCCGCGAAGCGCGCGAACGAGGCCCGCGGTGAGGCAGCAGCGGGCGTTCCTCGTTCTCGTAATCGTTCTCTCTCTCTTTCGCGTTCGAGGTCGATTCGGGCGGGACTGGCGAGAGGGACGGCCGCGGGGGGAGCGGGCTGAGAGAACGAGAATGATTACGAGAACGAGAACGATTGAAGGTTCTGGTCGGAGCGTAGCGTCGTGATTGATCCGTGAGCGTGGCGCGGATGCGCGTGCCGCCTGATTCGGAGAGAAAGATGAAGTGTCAGGGTGCAGCGAACGAGACGCCTTTCGGCACTGATTCGGCGGTGTGAAATCCGGTGATTTCGAAACGGAAGGAGGCGTCGGCGCTGGTGCCCCATTTTGGATGCTTCACGCCGCTCGGTTCGGCGACGAGCGGGCCGAAGATCGAAGCGGCCTCACTGTCCCACGTGGCGAAGCGGACGGGCTCGCCGAGGGGATTGAGCAGGAGCCAGCTCAGGCGCTTGCCGTCGCGGCGGAAAATCTCGAGACGGTTTTCGCCGACGCACTTGGCGGTGAGGTCGGGATCGTTGACGGCGAGGCGGTGAAACGTGCGGTAAAGATTGGACTCCCACCAGGCGTGCTCGGTAGCGATTTGCTCGGCGGTGAGATCCGCGGCCTTGCCTTCGCGAAGGCGCCAGGCGCGGGTGCCGTCGAGGGCGCGGACTCGGTCGACGCCCTCGATGGTCGCAGCGAGGCGGACGCGCGGGGCGGAGAAATCGTTCCAGATTTGATTCACGAACGAATCGCGCAAGGTGAGCTCGTAGTGGTTGGCCTGGACGTGAACAAACTTCGCGCGCGCCCAAGCGGCACGGCCGCCGACCGCGTGGAGAAGGCGTTCGACGCGGGCGGCGGCGCTCTCGTTTGCGGTGGAGGTGGGCGAGGCAGCCGGAGGGGTTTGGGCGGTGAGAGCGGGCGTGGGCCACGTGAGCAGGCTGCAGGCGAAGAGGAGGGGCAGGGCGGTTTTCATGGGGACGGGCGATGCTGGTAATCGTTCTCGTTCCTCGTTCTCGTCATTGTTCTCCCGGGGAATCGGACCCGGGGGATGGATGGAATCGAGGTGAGAGAACGAGAACGATTATGATTACGAGAACGATGGTTTATTCACTCCGCGCGGAGTGCGGTGATTGGGTCGACGCGGGTTGCGCGGCGGGCGGGAAGCCAGGTGGCGAGGAGGGCCACGGCGGTTAGGCCGAGGCCGACGACGGCGAACGTCGCGCCGTCGAATGGGTGGATGCCATAAAGCATTCGCGCCAGCAGCGGGCCGAGCGCGAGGGCGAGCGCGCAGCCGGCGGCGATGCCCGTGAGCGTGAGGCGCAGACCGCCACCGAGGACAGCAAGCGCGATGCGCAGACCGTCGGCGCCGAGCGCGAGGCGAATGCCGATTTCGCGGGTGCGAGCGGTCACTGCCTGTGCCGTGATCGCATAGAGACCGATCACGGCGAGAAGGACGGCGCTGACCGAGAAGAAACCGAGCAGGCGGATGTTGAACGTCCGGGGAGCCCTGGCCCAGGCGACGACTTCGTCGAGCGAGCGGACGGAGACACTCGTGCTGGCGTCGAGCTCGCGCAGGATACGCCGCATGGGTTCGCGCAGCTCGGAGCTGGCGGCGGTTTTGGTGACGAAATTGATGCGTGGAGTGAAGAACGGGAGGAAGACCGCGTTCATCTGGCGAAACGGGAGGTAGAGCGCGGGGGTGCCGGTTTCCTCGAGGGAGAAGTTTTTCGTGGGACCGACGACGCCGACGATTTCCATCGCGCGCGGCGCACCGCCGCCTTCGCGCAGGAGGATCGTCTTGCCGACGGGTTCCTCGCCCGGCCAATGGAGGCGCGCGAGCGCTTGATCGATGACCACGACGGCGGGGGCGCTGGCGTTGTCCTCTGGCCGGAGATCGCGCCCGGCGAGGAGCGGGATGCCGACGGTGCGAAAATAGTCTTCGCCGATGAAGCGATTCGCGGCGCTCAACGTGTCCGACGGCCGGGCTGGCGGGCGATCGGCGCGCGTGAATTCGGAGCGGGTGTTGATGCCGGCGAGCGGCAGGATCGAGGTGAGGCTGGCGGAGCTTACGCCCGGCAGGGCGGCGAGACGGCGCACGGCTTCGTCGGCGAAATTCACGACGACGGGAACAGTTTGATAAGTGGTGGCGGGCAACGCGACCTGCACGGCGAGGACGCCGGTGCGGTCGAAACCCGGATGCGTATCCAGAAGTTTGTGCAGGCTGCGCGTGAGGAGGCCGGTGCCGATGAGGAGCGTGGTGCAGAGCGCGATCTGGGCGGCGACGAGCACGCTGCGCGCTCCCTGGCGGGCGGTGGCGCCGCCCGACCCGTTTTTCAAAACATCCTGGGGCGCGGTGCGCGAGAGGCTCAGCGCGGGAGCGAAGCCGACGCCAAGGCCGGTGAGCAGCGTGCAGACGGCGGCGAACGCGAACACGCGACCGTCTATCCCGATCTGAGTCGCGCGCGGGAGATCGGCGGGCGCGAGGGCGAGCAGCGCATCGAGTCCCCAGACGCAGGCGAGCAGGCCGAGGGCCCCGCCGGAGCACGCGATGACCAAGCCCTCGGCGAGATAGGCGCGCAGGAGTCGCGCTGGGCTGGCGCCGAGGGCGGCGCACAGTGCGGCGTCGCGGCGGCGGGCGAGGCCGCGGGCGGCGAGGAGGCCGGCGAGATTGGCGCACATGATGAGGAGCAGCGCACCGGCGGCGCCGAGCAGCAGCAGCAGCGAGCCGCGAAAACCGCCGACGATTTCCTCCGCGATGGGCACGAAGCGTGGCGCGGTGATCGTGGAATTGGTGGCGGGATGGAGCGTGACGAGTTGCTGATTGAGCGCGGTGAATTCGGCCTGGGCTTGTTCACGCGTCACGCCGGGTTTTAGCCGGGCGATGCCGCGGAGAAAATGCGTGCCGCGATCGGCGCGGCGCGCGTCGGACTCGAGCGATTGCGCGACGAGGATGTCGGATTGCCAGTGCGGCAGGACGAACGCCGCGGGCAGCACACCGACCACGACATGCGGTGAGCCGTTGAGAATGACGGAGCGGCCGACTATGCCCGGATCGCCGCCGAAGCGTCGCTGCCAGTAACCGTAGCCAAGCACCGCGACGGGCGCATCGGCGGCGGGGTTTTCTGATATGGCCGGCATCGTTCCGGCGTGCGGCTCGATGCCGAGAATCGAAAAGAGATTGGCGGTGACGCGCCAGCCGACGGCGCGCTCGGGCTCGCCGAGACCGGTGACGCTGAAGCTCAGTGGCGTGATGGCGGCGAGATCGGCGGTGGTGGTGTTCTGGCGCTGCAAATCGAGAAAGTTGGGAATGGAAAAAAACGCGCGGTCGCGATCGGGGCGCGTGGACCAAATCCAGGAGAGACCCGCTTCGTCGCGGAACGGGAGCGGGCGAAACAGCACACCGTTGGCGACGGAGAAGATCGCCGTGGAGGACGCGAGGCCGAGGGCAACCGTGAGGATGGCGACGGTGGTGAAAGCGGGGGATTTGGTGAGCGTGCGGAAGGGGTGCATTGAGACGGAGGAGGGCGAGATGGAGAGATTGGGAGACAATGAGACAATCAGGCTGGGAGTGGGCGGGTGTGGGTTTGTTCTCCTTGTCTCCCTGTCTGCTTGTCGGGCGGTCTTCTTGCTTTGGCTCTCCTACTCGGAGCGGAGGGCGACCATCGGGTCGGTCCGGGCGGCGCGGCGTGCGGGCAGGTAACACGCGAGCAGGCCGGCGGTGGCGAGCAGGGCGCAGACGGCTGTGTAGGTCGCGAAGTCGTGCGCGGGGACGTTGAAAAGGAGGGATTGCACGAGGCGTGCGAGGGCGAAGGAGGCCGCGATACCGGCGAGGAGGCCGAGAGCGAGCAGGCGCGCGCCTTGCGTGAGGACGAGGCGGAGCAGGGCGGCGGGGTTGGCGCCGAGGGCCAGGCGGATGCCGAATTCGCCGGTGCGTTGACTTACTGAATACGCCATCACGCCGTAGAGGCCGAGCGTGGCGAGGAGAAGCGCGAGGGTGGCGAAGGCGCCGATGAGCCAGAGATTGAGGCGACGTTGGGCGGTGAGGGCGTCGAAAGATTTGGCGGCGGGGTCGATGAACGGGAGCGGCAAGTCGCGGTCGACGGACCAGATCGCGGCGCGGAGCGCGGGGGCGAGTGCGGCGGTGGGGAGCGTGCTGCGGACGAGGTAGCGGTAGGCGAAGCGCGGGGACTGGGCCATCGGGAGGTAGCATTCGATGCGCGTGGGTTGCTCGGGGCCCTGGCGGCGGAGATCGCGGACGATGCCGACGATGGTGAGCCAATTGGCGGTGAGCGGGCGGCCTTGGCGGTCTACTGCGCCGGGAGCGGGGAGATTGCCGAGAAGGAAACGGCGGCCGACGGCATCGCCGGCCGGAAAGTGGGCGCGGGCGAAGGACTCGTTGACGAGGACGACGCGCTCGGCGCCCTCGCGATCGGCGGCGGTGAAGTCGCGGCCGGCTACGAGGGGGACGTGGAGCGTTTTGAAATAGCCGGGGGAGATGTTGTCGATCGTGACCTCGGGGCGGCGCTCGCCGGAGGACCAGGCGCGTTGTTCGAGGGTGAAGATGGCGGAGCTGTGCAGGCGGTTGAGGAGGACGAAGGTGGTGAGGGCGGCGGAGTCGATGCCGGGGGCGGCGGCGAGTTTCTCGAGGGATTGTTGTTGGAAGGCGGCGATCTTGGCGGGCGTGTCGTATTTGGCGGGCGGTAGGGCCACGGGCATTACGGTGAGGCCGGCGGGGTCGAGGCCGGTGTCGATCTGGGAGAGTTTCCAGAAGCTGCGGAGAAGGAGGCCGGCGCCGACGAGGAGGACGACGGCGAGGGCGGCTTGGACGACTATAAGCGTGCTGCGGGCGAGGCGGGTGGAGCGGTCGGCGGTGGCGCCGCGCGCGCCGCTGCGGAGGGATTCCTGAGGGTCGGTGCGGGTGGCCTGGAGGGCGGGAACGAGGCCGAAGGCGAGGCCGCAGAGGACGGTGAGGGTGGCGGCGGTGGCGAGGACGGGGAGGTCGAGTTGGATGAGCTCGGGGCGCGTGAGGTAGGCGGCGCCAAGTAGTTTGATGCCGGATACGCCCCAGCTGCCGAGGAGGAGGCCGAGGGCACCTCCGGCGAGAGCGAGGAGGAGACTCTCGGCGAGGAGCTGGCGGGCGACGGCGAAGCGCGTAGCGCCGAGGGAGAGTCGGATGGCGATCTCGCGGCGGCGAGCGAGGCCGCGGGCGAGGAGCAGGTTGGCGAGGTTGGCGCAACCAATGAGGAGGACGCAGGCCACTGCACCGAGGAGGACCCAGAGGGCGGTGCGGACCTCGCGGACCTGCCAGCCGTGGAGCGGGGAGACTTTGACGCCGAAGTTTTTCGCCTCGGGAACCTGCTCCCAGTAGGCGGGCTGAGCGGCGGCGAGCTCAGCTTGTGCTTGAGCCGCGGATACGCCGGGTTTGAGGCGGGCGAGGGCAGGGAAGGAGTAATTGCGGGTGGCGGTGGCGGCTTCGGGCGGGAGGGCGAGGGGGATGAGGAGGTCGTCTTTTTCGTAGAAGAAGAACGACGGCGGCATCACGCCGATGACGGTGCGGGGGCGGCCGTTGATGGTGATTTGCCGGCCGAGGATGTTGCGGTCGCCGGCGAAGCGGCGCTGCCAGAAGTTGTAGCCGAGGAGGATGACGTGGTCGTTGCCAGGCGTCTGTTCGGCGGCGGTGAAGTTGCGGCCGAGGAGCGGGGTGACGCCGAGGGTTTCGAGGAACTGGTCGCCGGCGAGGGTGCCGCTGAGACGCTCGGGCTCGCCGTCACCGGTGAGATTAAAGGCTGTGGTGGTTTGATAGAGGGCGGAGTGGGCGAGTGTGGTGGCGGATTTGCGCCAGTGGAGGAACATCGGAGGAGAAGTGACGTCGTCGGCGAGCTGCGTGCCGGGGTTGTCCATCCAAAGGTAGACGAGGCGGTCGGGCTCGGCGTAAGGCAGCGGGCGCAGGAGGACGCCGCGGACGACGCTGAAGAGCGCGGTGTTGGCGCCGAGGCAGAGGGCGAGGGTGGCGAGCGCGACGAGAGTGAAGCCGGGGGTGCGCAGGAGGGAGCGGAGGGCGTGCTTCATGGGAGCGGATTGGGTTCGTGCTCTTGCTCCTGCTCGTAATCTTAATCTCTCGAGGGAGGGCGGTCGGTGAAGAGCATGAGTATGAGCACGAGTAAGAGCATGAGTTTGGTAGCTACTCGGCCCGGAGGGCGGTGAGGGGGCTGATGCGGGTCGCGCGGCGGGCGGGGAGCCAGCAGGCGAGCAGGGCGGCGGACGCGAGCAGGAGTGCGATCGCGCTGTAGGTCAGCGGGTCGAGGTGATGGACGTGCGCGAAGAATTTTTGGAAATGGCGCGCGAGGGCGTAGGCGAGCCCGAGGCCGGCGAGGAGGCCGAGGAGCGTCACGACGAGGCCGCGGTGAACAATGAGCGAGAGGACGTCGCGGGTCTGCGCGCCAATCGCGAGGCGGATGCCGATCTCGCGGGTGCGCTGCGTCACAGAGTGCGCCATGATCGCGTAGACGCCGAGGGCGGCGAGCAAGAGGCCGAGGGCGCCGAAGACAGACATCAGGCGTGCGCCGGTGCGCGGGCCCCACAAGAGATTGTCGAGGCCGCCCTCCATCGTGCGCACGCCGATGAGGGGGAGCGCCGGATCGAGGGTCTGCAGTTCTTTCCGCAGCGTGGCGAAGAGCGCGGTGGGATCGCCGGCGGTGCGAGCGTGGAGAATGGTGTTCTGGTGGGGAATCTGGCGGTTGGCGAAGAAGACGAAGGGCGTGGGTTCGCCGGCGAGATCGTGGTAGAGCGTGTTGCGGACGACGCCGACGACTTCGACGAGCGTCTCGCTGCCGAATAGTTTCACGTGTTTGCCGAGGACGTTTTCTGCGGGCCAGGCGCGTTCGGCGAAGGTTTCGTTAACGATGACGACGGGCGGGCGGTTTTCGTTGTCGGTTGCGGCGAAGTCGCGGCCGGCGACGAGCGGGATGCCCATAAACCTCAGGTAACCCGGCATCACGCAGGCGTAGCTCATGAGCTGGCCGCGGGTGCGAAGCGTATCGTCGGGTGAACCTTGCGGGCGGACCGTGCGCTGCGGGTTGCGGCCGGTGAAGAATTGTTTGCTGGAGACGGTGGCGTCGACCACGCCGGGAATGGTGCGCAAGAGGGCGGCGGCGCGGGCGTGGTAGTCGTGCGCGCGGTTTTGGTCGTAGCCCTGGCCGGCGAGGTCGACCGAGATGAGCGCGAGATTTTTGGCGTTCCAGCCGGGATCGATGGACTGCGCGCGCTGCAGGCTGCGGATAAAAAGACCGGCGATGACGAGGGCGACGACGGAGAGCGCGACTTGCGCGGCGACGAGGAGATTGCGGAAACCGAAGAGCGGAAAACGGCCGGAGCCACCGGTGGAGGTTTCGCGTTTCAGGACGCCGATGAGATCGACGCGGGTGGAGCTCCACGCGGGCGCGAGTCCGAAGAGGAGGCCGGTGGCGGCGGAGACGGCGAGGGTAAAGCCGAGCACGCGGCCATCGAGTGTGACGACGAAATTGGCAGGAAAGCCGCTCGGCCGAAGGCTCCAGAGAATGTCCTTCGTCCAGATTGCGATGAGGATGCCGGCGACGCCGCCAAGTAGAGCGAGCACGAGGCTCTCGGCGAGCAGCTCGCGGACGACGCGAGAACGCGAGGCACCGAGGGCGAGGCGGAGCGCGATCTCGCTGGCGGGCCGCGGCACGGGCGAGCAGGAGGTTGGCGAGATTGGCGCAGGCGATGAGCAGGATAATCGCGGTGAGGGAGAGTAGCAGGGTGCCGGCGCGCAGAAAATCGGCGCGGGCCGCGGGGTTAAAGCCCGCGTTGTCGAGGGGCAACACGCGCACGGAGCGGCCGGCGTTTTCCTGCGGATAGTCCTTCGCGAGTTTCTGGGCGAGCGGGGCGAGTGCGGCGTCGGCTTGCGCCGCGGTCACGCCGGGTTTGAGGCGGCCGACGACCCCGATGCTGACAGCGCGGCGGCTAAGAAAAAAATCGCTGCCGGGTCCCACGAGGACGGTGCGATGCATGGCGGTGGGCACCCAGAAATCCGGCGAGTTGAGCAGATACACGCCGCGAAACGTGGCGGGAGCCACGCCGACCACGGTAAACGGCGTGCCGTTGAGGGTGAGCGTCTGGCCGACGATCGCAGGATTGGCGCCGAGGTTGTTTTGCCAGAAGGTGTGACCGACGACGATGACGGGATGGGTGCCGTCGGTGGCGTATTCCTCCGGGAGAAACGTGCGTCCTAGTGCAGCGGATACACCAAGCACGTCGAAGAAATTGCCGGAGACGATCTCGCCGGAAAACGGAATGGTGCGCTCGCCGTCGAGGTAGCGGACGTTGACCCACCAATGGGCGGCAAGGCCGGTGAAGACGGTGTTGTGGTCGCGGTAGTCGAGGAAGTTCGGGTGCGAGAGCGGCATCGTGCCGGCGGTGCGCTCCTCGAGGGTGTAGAGCGAGACGAGCTCGTGCGGTTGGGTGAACGGCTGCGCCTTTAGGAAGAAGACGTTGATGAAGGAGAAGATCGCGGTGTTTGCGCCGATGCCGAGCGCGAGCATGACGACGGCGACGAGGGTGAAGCCGGGGGATTTTGCGAGGGAGCGGAAGGCGGGGTGCATGGGGTTTGTGATCTTTCTCTTTCCTCTTTATCTTTCTCTTTAGTCAGGGAGATCGGGATGAACGGCGAAGAGATGCGCGTGGATGGCCCGGGAGAAAGATAAAGAGAAAGAGGAAAGAGAAAGATGGCGGAATTACTCCGCGCGCAGCGCAGTGATCGGATCGACTCGCGCGGCGCGGCGGGCGGGGAGCCAGACGGCGAGGCCGATCGCGGCGCTGAGGAGAAGCGCAGCGGCGAGAAACGGGAGGGCGCTGAGTGGGGGCAGGGCCGGCCAGCGCGATTGGGCGAGACGGATCGCGGCCCAGGCGCCGACGCCGCCGAGGAGGAAGCCGCACACGAGGAGGCGCGCGGCGTGCGCGGTGACGAGAGCGATGAGTTGGGCGGCGGTCGCGCCGAGGGCGGAGCGAACGCCGAATTCGCGGGTCCGGCGTGTGACCTGCAACGCCAGCAGGCCGTAAATGCCGACGGCGGCGAGCACGAGGCCGAGCACGGCGAAGAGCGAGATGAGGACGAGGGCGAAACGCTCGGAGGTGCGGGAGTCTGCGGCGCGTTCGGCGAGCGGGACGACCTCGTAGGCGGCGAGGCGAGAGTCGGCGCGCGCGAGGGCGGCGCGGGCAGCGTTTTCAATCGCGCGCGGCTCGCCCGCAGTTTCGAGGACGAAGGTGAACTCTTCGAAGCTCGTGGAAAGCGAAAGGAATTGCGGAATCGGGACGCAGAGGGTGCCGACGACGTCGCCGTCGTGGAGATCGGTGAGGGCCTTGGTGTCACCGGCGATGCCGACGACGGTGAACCACGGACGCGGGCCATCGAGGCGACCCCATTTCACGCGTTTGCCGATGGGATCTTCGCCGGGCCAGAAACGTTTGGCGAAGGACTCGTTGACGATGGCGACGAGCGGCGCGCCCGCGCGGTCATCAGGCGTGATGTCGCGTCCGCGGAGGAGCGGCTGGCCGACGGTGGCGAAATATCCCGGGGTGATGGAGCGCAGATACGCGAGGTGATGGCCGCGTGGCTCGGGCGGAAGATTGCCCTCGGGGTTGGCGCCGATCAGTTGGCGCGCGGCGTTGAGCGGATGCGGATTGGTGGCGGTGGCGTGTTTGACGCCGGGGAGGGCGCGCAGCTCCGCGACGGTCTGGTCGATCGTGCGCGCGCGGGCGGCGCCGTCGGGCAGCACGCGGTTGGAGAGCATCGCGTTGAACGTGAGGCGCTGTTCGGTGCGCAGGCCCCACGGTTCTTCGACGAGCTGTTTGAAATACTGCGCAAGTGAAACGCCGCAGACGAGCAGCACGGCGGCGGCGGCGATTTCGCCGACGACGAGAGCGCCGAGGAGGCGGCGCGTGCCGCGGTCAAGCGTGGCGGAGCGGCCGCCGCTGTTGATCGCGTGGCGGAGATCGGTGCGAGTGGTGCGCCAGGCGGGCAGCAGGCCGAAGCCGGCGCCGACGAGCAGGAGCGCAGACGCGGCGAACGCAAACACGGGCCAATCGAGCCGCACGGCGTGATCGAATTCGCGCATCGCGCTGGCGGTGGCGTCGGCGCCTTCGGGGCTGAGCGCGACCAGCGCGGGCGTGAGCCACGTGGCGAGGAGCAAGCCGGCGGCCGTGCCCATCGCGGCGAGGACGAGGGCTTGCGTGAGGGTTTCGCGGACGAGGCGGGAGCGCGAGGCGCCGAGGGCGGCGCGGATGGCGGTTTCGTTTTCGCGGGCGACAGAGCGAGCGACGAGGAGACCCGCGAAATTGGCCGCGGCGACAAACAGCGTGCAGAGCGCGGCGGCGACGATGAGAAGTAGTTTCGGCCGGAGCTCGCGGACGAAGCCCTCGCGGAGCGGGCGGATATAGGCGCGGCGCGGGTTGCCGGCATCGGGCTTGGCGGCGTTGAGGTCGGCGCAGAGCCGGCGAATGGCGGCGTCGGCTTGGGCGACTGTAATGCCGGGCTGGAGACGCGCGGCGCCGTAAAGATACTGGCCTCGCGTCGCGCCGGGGGCAAAGTTGACGGCGAGCGGAATCCAGACTTCGGCGCGAAAGGGGTGGCGGAAATGTTTTGGCATCACGCCGACGACGGTGGTCGGCGCATTGTCGAGCGTGATGGCTTTATCCAGGATGTCGGCGCGACCGCCGAGTTCGCGCTGCCAGAACTCATGGCTGACGATCGCGACGCGCGGGCCACCGGGGCGATCTTCGTCGTCGGTGAAGTTGCGGCCGAGCACCGGTTGGAGGCCCAGCGTGGAGAGGAAATTGGCGGAGATGCGCGCGGCGTTGAAGTTGCGCGCGGGGGTGCCGTTGCTCGCGCCGAGCGTAACGCTCGCGCCCGTGGCGGCACCGAAGTCCGCGAAGACGTGGCGGCCTTGGTCGCGCCACTGCTGCAGCGTGAGCTCGGAAAGGTTGAGCGTGTTGGCGCGGGTGTCGGGTTCGTCGAAGGCTTCGTATACGCGCACGAGGCGATCGGCGTCGGGGAAGGGCAGCGGGCGCAGGAGCGTGGCGTTGACGACGGAAAAGATCGCGGTGTTGGCGCCGATGCCGAGGGCGAGAACGAGCGTGGCGGCGACGGTGAAGCCGGGGGATTTTCCGAGCTGGCGGAGGGCGAGGCGGACGTCGGAAAGCATGGGGCGAGTCAGCCTTGCGCTGGAAATTGACGACGCGGGGGTTTCGCGCACTCTGGGCCTATGGCTAGCTTAATCTCACGCCTTCCTGAGATCGCGACGGCATCGTCCGACGAACGGCTCGCGATGATCGACGAGCTCTGGGAACTCGTGCGGCGTTCGGATGACATTTTGATTCCGCCGTCCCATCTGCCGGAATTGGAACGCCGAGTAGCGAAGGTGCTGGCCGATCCAACGCTGGCGCTTTCGCCGAGCGAGGCCCGCGCGAAGCTGCGCATGTGACCAAACCGCTGAAGATCGCGCCGTGGGTCGTGCCGGAGGACCTCCAGGCGATCTACGACTATCACAAGGCGTTTTCCGCGGCGAAGGCGGAGCGAATTGTCGCGGAATACGACAGAGTCGTAGCACTGCTGGAGATGAATCCGTTGATCTTCCGCGCGCGCGAGGGGGGATGGCGCGTGTATCCGTTTAGCGAGGGGACCTACTTGATGTATTACCGTGAGTTCGCGGCTTTTTGGTTGGTGGTCGGAGTGTTTCACGCGCGGCGGGAACCATTCTGGATCGCCGAGCGAATTGCACAGCGAGCTAAACGGTTTTCCTAGGAAGGGGGGGCAGCGCATGGGATGGCGCATGGTCACTACTTTAATTTCTTCAGTGAGTCGGCGGCGGCGGTGAAAGTGGGGTCGAGTTTGATGGCCGCTTCGTAGGCGGCGCGGGCGCCGGGGATGTCGCGCTTTTTCTCGAGGAGGTTGCCGACGCGCCAGTGGGTGGCGGCGTGGCCGGGGGTGTTCGGCGTGGCGGGCGGCGTCAGTTCAAGGCAGCGGCGGAGCGATGTCAGCCCGCGGTCGACGAACTGCCCGGTGGTCGCGGCGAGTCGGCCGATTTGGTAGAGGGCGACGTAATCGTCGGGCTGCGTTTTGAGGACCTCGTCGAATTCCGCGAAGGCTTTTTCGAACTGCTTCTCGCCGGTATAGAGCGTGGCGAAAAGGAGGCGGCCGCGGTGCGGGTCGAGTTGTTTCACGGCGGCAGCTTGAGTGGTGGCCTTGTCGATGCCGCCGCCGAGGAGGCTGGGCGCGCGTCGATAGAACTCGAAGAGACTCGCGCGGGCGTCGACGTCTTTGGGGTCGAGGGCGACGGCGCGTTCGTAGGCGGCGAGGCATTTTTTTGCGAAACCGAGCTGACGGAACACGGAAGCTTCGGCGGCTTGCGTGCCGTAGGCGTCACCGAGGCGGTGATGGTAGCGCGCGACCTGGGGCGCGGATTTAGTCGCGACTTCGAGATAGGTGACGGCCTTGTCGAGCTCCTGACGGCGCAGCGCGAGATCGCCGAGGTGAAAATTTACCTCGGCGTTTTTTGGCTCGGCGGCCGCGAGTTGCTCGAAAGCTTTCTGCGCCTCGGGGAGTTTTTTCGCGTCGAGGAGGGCGCGGGCGCTGGACATATCGGCGGAGTGGGCGGCGCTCGAAAGGGCGCAGAGGGCGATGGCGAGCCGCAGGGCGTAGGATTGCCGATGGGATATTAGAGACTTCCGACGGGCGAGGAGCGCGTTTTTCATGCTGCAATGGGGCAATCGGTATTCGTCGCGGCGTGTCACTCCGCGCGCAGTGCGACCATCGGGTCGACGCGGGTGGCGCGGCGGGCGGGGATGAGCGTCGCGAAGAGGGAGACGACGGCGAGGAGCGTTGCGACGCCGGCGTAGGTCAGCGGATCGGTCGGGCTCACGTCGGTAAGGGTGCCGGCGATACCGGCCTTGAAAACGAGTCCGATGGTGAGCGCGATGGCGAGACCCGCGGCGAGGCCGATGCCCAGTTGAAGCGCGCCCTGGCGCAGGACCATGCCGAGGATCGTGGGGTTGTCGGCGCCGAGGGCCATGCGGATACCGAATTCCTGCGTGCGCTGATTGACGGAGAAACTCATCACGCCGTAGAGGCCGACCGAGGCGAGGATGACGGCGACGAGGCCGAAGATGGCGAACATCACGGCGACGATGCGATTTTGGGAAAGGAAGCCGTCGATGGAGGCTTTGGGCGTGCCGGTGAAGTAGAGCGGGAGATTGGGGTCAACCTTGGAGACCACGGCTTGGAGCGCC
This sequence comes from Opitutaceae bacterium, assembly GCA_031425115.1. Lineage (GTDB taxonomy): Bacteria > Verrucomicrobiota > Verrucomicrobiia > Opitutales > Opitutaceae > ER46. Next base: position 13,660 of record JANPIT010000421.1, read on the forward strand.
GTGGCGAGGGCTTCGGGGCGCTGGCCACCGCGGGGACGGACGATGGCAGTGCCAAACTGCGTGGCGACGGGCGCGGGTGCCGTGGGGCCGAAGGTGGTGGCGAAAAATGGCACGTAGAAACCTGAGCCGTCGATCTGCGGGCCGCCGGGGCCGTTGGGAAACGGTCCCTGCATGCGGACGGTGTCGACGACGCCGACGATTTTACGCCACGGGCTCGGGTTGCTGCCATTGGGCTGGGTGGTGCGGATGCGGCGGCCGAGCGCGGTCTCGGTGCCAAAGTATTTCCGGGCGAATTTGGAGTTCACG
>JANPIT010000422.1:0-2282 GCA_031425115.1 Opitutaceae bacterium
GTGTGATGCGACGAATCATGGCGCAGACCAAAGCGCAAAGCGTCGCTCGCGCAAAGGAACAAAACGCTTCGCAGCGATGGGCGGAAGCGCGGCAGGCGCGCGCACGTTGGCCCGGCGGTGGCCGCGCGGTGCGGGCCGCTCGCGCTTCCCGACTTGCAGGTGCGCAGGCGCGCGGTCTTTGGCGGGCGCGGTTTGCATCCGGCGACACCCGCCCCATCGTCGAGGCGATGAAATTCCTCCATCTGAACTTCTTGCCGCGAAATACCGATGCCGCATTGCTCCTCGTTCGCCTGTGGTTTGGCGGCTCGATGCTGCTGCTGCACGGCTGGGGGAAGCTGATGAATTTCTCGTCGATGGCGGATAAATTCGCGGACCCGTTCGGCATCGGCAAGACCGCGAGTCTCGGGTTGGCGGTCTTTGGTGAGGTCGTGTGCGCGGCTTTGCTGGTGCTCGGACTGTTCACGCGCTTTGCGGCGCTCGCGTTGCTGATCACGATGGCGGTCGCCTTTTGGTTTGCGCACGGGGGGAAATTGATGGGCCAGGGCAACGGTGAGATGGCGTTTCTCTACCTGGGAGCGTATGTGGCACTGCTCGTCGGCGGTGGCGGCAAGTTCTCGGTCGATGCCAAGATCGGCGCCAAAGTCTAAGGCTCCGCGAGCGACCGCGCGGGAGTGACTTCCCGCGCACGCGGAGTTGTTTTTTCGCACGCCATCGGGGGATTTCGGAGGGGCGGTGACCCCCCTGCGAACGAGGAACAGGCGTGCTAGGATCCGATCCAATCTCTCGCCAACCCCTCCTGTCTTCCGGCGCCATGAAACTCAGCGACCCCATCGTTTCCCGCGAGCTCCCCGTCATCCAAAAGATCATTCAGGATGAGACTTGGCTGGAGGGCGAACGCCGCGGCTGTCGCGTGTCACCGAACGATTGCCAGGTCCGCGAACGCGTGTGCGCGGTCGTGCTTCGGATCGGCCAGGAGCTGCGCGAGTCGTTGAGCGCTGCGCCCGGCGGGCCCGTGCTCGGCGTTCCGAGCAATGTCGTGCCGATGACTTTCTCGACTACGGACGAGGCGGCGTGATCAGAGTGCCGCCGGCGCCTTCAACTTAAACTCCTTCAGCAGCGCATCGATTTTGGCGGACTTGTCGGCCAACGGGTCGCGCGGATCGAGATTGTTGTGCCGGAGCGTGCCGTCGGGTGCGACGATCGCCAGGTGGGGAATGCCTTCGACGCCGTAGTCGGCGTTGAAGACTTTCTCTTCGCTGAACGCCACCGTCCACGTGAGGTTCTTCGCCTTTATGTAGTCGGTCATGAGCTGCATCTCTTTCGCTGGATCGCCCTGCGTGTCGACGGGGCCGGAGTCGAGGCCCATGACGCGTCCTTGAATACTGGTTACGCCGATGATCTCGACCTCGAAGTCCTTGTAGCGACTCACCAGCTCGCGCATCTCGGGAAACGAAGCCACGCACGGCCCGCACCACGTGGCCCAAAAATCGAGCACCACGACTTTGCCTTTGAGGCTGCTGAGGGTCTTAAGGCCCTCGCGGGTGGACCAGTTGAAATTCAATTCGGGAGCGGGCTGGCCGACGAGATTTTTGGCCGCGGCGCGACGCTCGATATCCTGCAGGACTTGGCCAGCGATCTTACCCGACTCGGTCTCGGCGAAATCCGACTTGAGCTGGCGCAGGCGATTGAGGGTCTTCTCCGGCTGGCGCAGGACTTGGAGGTAGAGACTTACTTCCGCGAGCAGGATGCGGGCGACCTCGTCCGTCTTCTGGTCTTTGAATTTCGCGATCAGCGCGTCGAATTCTTTCAGTTCGTCGGCGAGACTCTCTTCGGTCGGCTTTCCGGCCTTGAGCTTGCCGTTGATTTTTTCGACGAGCGCTTTGAATTCGACGGTGGCAGGTCCACCCTCGGCCGATTCGGCTGCACGCGGGATGGACAGACCGACGAGAACGGCGAGGAGCAGGGCGAAACGGCGGAAGGTTTTCAAATGAGTTTAGGCGTTGTTGAGCGGGCGAGCGGGTAACGTCGCGCGGTCTTTCAAAGTGGCAAGTAAAAGTCCGTGGGCCGGCTTTGTGCGCTGGGCTTTGTGCGCTTCGCGCTTTGTGTTTTGCGCGCGGGTGGCTTCGCTGGCGGCGGCGTGCCTCTGCGCCACGGATCTCACATTCAACGCCACGCTCCTCATGGAATTTCGCCGACTCGGTCAGTCTGGTTTCAAGGTCCCGGTGCTCAGTCTCGGCACGGGGACGTTTGGCGGCAAAGGCGATTTCTTCGGTGCGTGGGGC
>JANPIT010000423.1:0-8567 GCA_031425115.1 Opitutaceae bacterium
GGAAGTCCTGCGCGGCGGCGGCTACCGCACCTACGCCGTGGGCAAATGGCATGTCACAAAAAACATCGAGCTCGATAAACCGCGCGACAACTGGCCGCTGCAGCGCGGCTTCGACCGCTACTACGGCATCCTCCCCGGCGCGGCCAATTTCTTCACGCCGGTTCACCTCACACGGGACAACGCGCGCATCGATCCAAAGAACGATCCGGAATATCCAGCGAAGGATTTTTATCTGACGGATGCGTTCAACGACCACGCCGTGAAGTTCGTGAACGAGCATGCGCGGCAGCACGGTGAGAAGCCGTTTTTTATGTATCTCGCGCACACGGCCGCGCACTGGCCGATGCAGGCGAAACCCGCGGACATCGAAAAATATCGCGGCGTTTATGATGGCGGCTACACGCCCATCCGGCAGGCGCGTTTAGACAAGATGAGGCAACTCGGACTGCTGAAGCCCGAATGGCCGGCCGCTCCCCAGGTGGGCGACTGGTCCAAGGTCGAAAACAAGGAGTGGGAAGCGCGCTGCATGGAGGTGTATGCCGCGATGATCGACAACATGGATCAGGGCATCGGACGGCTCCTCGCGGCGTTGCGTGCGAACGGCCAGTTTGAAAACACGCTGATCGTTTACCTGCAGGACAACGGCGCGTGTGCCGAAAATCCGGGCCGCAGTCCCGCTGCCGCGAAGGCGAAGAAGAAGGAAGGCGGCAACAAGGGGTTCCCGGCGATGCCCGGCCCCGAGGACACCTGGATCGCTTACGGCGAAGGCTGGGCGAACGTATCCAGCACGCCATTTCGCCTCTACAAACACTACATGCACGAGGGCGGCATCGGCACACCTCTGATCGCGCATTGGCCGCGCGGCATCACGCGCCGCGGCGCGATTGAGCATCAGCCCGGCCATCTCATCGATATCATGACGACCTGCGTCGACATCTCGGGCGCGAAATATCCCACGGATCTCAACGGTAAGAAAATCCAGGCCATGGAAGGTCGCAGCTTGGTCCCGGCGTTCGCGGGCAAACCGCTGCAGCGGGATGCCATTTTTTGGGAACACGAAGGGAACCGCGCGCTGCGGGTCGGCGATTGGAAGCTGGTGGCCAAGGGCTCCGGCGGACCCTGGGAACTCTACGACATGGCGCGTGATCGCACTGAAATGAACGACCTTGCCGGGAGTCAGCCGGCGCGTGTGAAGGAAATGGTCGCGACCTGGAATAGTTGGGCCGAGCGCACGCACGCGGTCCCGTGGCCGTGGAAGCCGGCTTACGGCACCGCGTCGGCCACTCCGTAAACGGCTGGCGACGGGTGGGGTAGCATGCCGGGCGTGCGTCCGGCTCCAGCTGCCAAACGAAGCATGCTTCGTGCTCACAATCCCGATTCCACAATCCGGGTTGCGCTCCACCGGCGCGGGCTTTCACTCTCGGCCTTTCATGGCTTACGACTGGCTCAAAGGTGTCGCCGACGAGTATGATGTGATCGTGATCGGCAGCGGTCTGGGCGGGCTCACGGGCGCCAATGTGCTCGCGAAGGCCGGCCATCGCGTGCTGCTGCTTGAGCATCACTATCAGTTCGGCGGCCTGGCAACGTGGTTCACGCGCAAGGGCGGGCACATCTTCGACATTTCCCTGCACGGCTTTCCCGTCGGCATGATCAAGTCGTGTCGCAAATATTGGACCAAGGAGATCGCTGACTCGATCGTGCCGTTGAAGGACATCCGTTTCGTCAACCCGCAGATGGACGTGTGGACGACGTTCACGCGCGAGGACTACACCCGCGTGCTGGTCGAGCAATTCGGCCTCGACCGTGCGCATGTCGAAAAATTCTACGACCACCTTCGGTCGATGAATTTCTACGACAACAACCCGGAGACCACGGGTGAGATGCTCGAGCGCTTTTTTCCGGGCCGCGACGACGTGAAGCGGTTGCTCATGGAGCCGATCGCCTACGCCAACGGTTCGACGCTCGACGACCCCGCGATCACCTACGGGATCGTGTTCTCGAATTTCATGGGCTCGGGCGTTTATACCTTTCGCGGTGGCTCGGACCTGCTGATCGAGAAGATGGCCGACGAATTGAAGCGCAACGGCGTGGAGATCCGGAAAAAAGTCCTCGTCGAACGCATTCTGGTCGAAGAACGCGACGGTCGGAAGGTCGCCTGCGGAATCGTCGCAAGCAGCGGCCGGGTCATCCGCGCCAAGGCGGTCCTCTCGAACGCGAACATCAAGAATACGATTTTCCGCCTCGGCGGTGAGCAGAACTTTCCGGCCGATTACCTAGCTGCCGCCAAAGCGGTGCGGATCAACTCGAGCTCGTGCCAAGTTTATCTCGGCATCCGCAAGGGCGAAAGCATCCCGCATATCGGCGACCTGGTGTTTACGTCGGAGAATCCCAAGTTTAGCAGCGAGGAGTTGACCGACTTCAAGACGACGAGCCGCACCTTTTCCGTTTACTACCCCGACACGCGGCCGGGCTCCGATCGTTACACCGTCGTTGTGTCATTGAACGGTCAATACGGCGACTGGGCGCAACTTTCGGACGAGGACTACGAGCGGGAAAAGAAGCGGTTGATCGAGGAATCGCTGACGGCGCTGGAGAAATATATTCCAGGTGTGCGATCGAAGATCGACTGGACCGAGGCCGCCACGCCGCGGACGATCGAGCGCTATACCACGCATTTCAGCGGAACGTCCTTCGGCACGAAGTTCGAGGGGTTGAAGGTCTCCATGGACCTGCCCGAGAAACTACCCGGACTCTTTCACGCCGGCTCGGTGGGGATCATCATGTCGGGCTGGCTCGGCACGATAAACTACGGCGTGATCGTCGCGAACAAGATCGACAAGGCCCTCTTCGCGCTGAAACGCACCGCCCCGAACGCTGCTTGATTTATGATCCAAGTTACCGACCTGATTCCGCACCGGCCGCCGTTTCTCTTCGTCGACGAGATCGTCAGCCATGACGAGGCAGGGCTGGTGGCGAAGCGCACGTGGCGGGCGGAGGAAGATTTTTATAAAGGCCACTATCCTGGCGCACCTATCACTCCTGGTGTGCTGCTCTGCGAGGCGGTGTTTCAAACTGCCGCGTGCTACATGGCACTGAAGGCACGCGCCGCGGGCGCAAAGCCGGGCGAAGGCGTGCCGCTCATCGCGAAGATCAACGACGTGCGCTTTCGCAACCCCGTCTATCCCGGAGACTGCGTCACGCTGGAGGTGAAGCAAAAAGATGCGATGGGCGGCTTCACGATGCTCAGCGGCCACATCAAGAAAGCTGACGGCACGCGGGTGATGAACGTGGATTTCTCCGTTGCCTGGAAAGTGCCGACGGCGGCCAACCCGGCCGGGATTTAATTCAGAAGTCATGAAACCCAAAATCAGACTCTGCTTCATGGCTTCCTGGCTTCTGAATTGACCATTGCAAATGCCTGATTTTCTCCAGTTTGCCGGCAAGAGCTTCCTCGTTTTCGGCGTGGCCAACCGCAAAAGCGTCGCGTGGTTTGTCGCGAAGACATTGGAAGAGCAGGGCGCGCGCGTGATTTACAGTGTGCGTTCGGCGGCCCGGAAAAAGTCCTTGGAGGTGCTGCTCGCGGGAAAGCCGGTTTTTCTCTGCGACGTGGAGCAGGAAGGTGCGGTCGACCGACTCGCGACCGAAATCGCCGCCGCCGGTCACGCGCCTCTGCACGGGATCGTGCATTCGATCGCGTTCGCCAACTACAGCGAGGGCTTCAAGGCGTTCCACGAGACGAAGCGCGCCGATTTCTTGCAGGCGACGGCGGTTTCGGCGTTTTCGCTCGTGGAGATCGCGCGCGCGTTCAAACCGCACCTCGCGCCGGATGCCTCCGTCGTTACGATCGGGATCTCATCGTTGCTCGTGACGCCCGACAACTACGGCTACATGGGCCCCATCAAGGCTGCGCTCGAATCGAGCGTGCGCTTTCTTGCGAAGTCTTTCAGCGCGGATTCGGCGGTGCGGTTCAACGCCGTCGGCGCGGGTCCGCTGAAAACCAGCGCGTCGGCCGGGATCCCGGGTTACATCGAAAGCTATCTCTACGCGGAGAAACTTACTTTCCGGAAGAAGAATTTGGAGACGTCGGAGGTCGCCAACGTCGTGACGTTTCTCCTCAGCGGGCGCAGCAGCGGAATAAATGGCACGACACTCGTCGTCGACGCGGGGCTCGGCTCCAATTATTTTGATCAAGAAATCATCCGACTCGCGATGCGGGCCGCGAAGTGAGCCGCGGCATGAAATTTGAGAACGTCTGCATCGAGGCGCTCGCGGTCGCGCTGCCGGAGGAAATCTGGACCTCGGCGGACATTGAAAACCGACTCGCGCCGCTCTACGATCGGCTGAAATTGCCGGCGGGCCGGCTCGAGCTCATGACCGGCATTCGCGAGCGGCGGATGTGGCCGGCGGGCACGCGGCCATCGGATGCGAGCGCAGCGGCGGGCCGGGCGGTCTTGGCGCAATCGAAGATCGGCGCGGAACGGGTGGAACTCTTCATCCATGCCGCCGTGAGCCGCGACATGCTTGAGCCGGCGACTGCGTCCTTTGCTCATCGCAAAATCGGACTACCCGCGACCGCGCAGATTTTCGATGTATCAAACGCGTGTCTCGGTTTCCTGAATTCGCTCACGCTCGCGGCGGGGCTTATCGAGAGCGGCCAGATTCGCTGCGCGATGATCGTCGCAGGTGAGAACGGCCGCCCGTTGGTCGAACAGACGCTGCGCACGCTCGTGGAGCAGCCCTTCACGCGGAACGAGATTAAGCCCTTTTTCGCCAATCTTACGATCGGCTCGGGCGCCGTGGGTGCCATGGTTTGTCACCGCTCGCTGGTGACAGGCCGCGCGCACCGACTGCTGGGAGGCGTCGCTCGCGCGGCGACTCAACACAGCGACCTTTGCCAGGGCGATACGCACGGCGCGGAGGCGTTGGCGATGCAGACGGACTCAGAGCAACTGCTGCTTGCCGGCGTCGCGCTGGCTCGCGATACGTGGACGGACTTCTCGGCATTGCACGGGGTTCAATTCGATCGCTTCGTATGCCATCAGGTCGGCAGCGTGCATCGACGTAAACTTTACGAGACCTTGGGCCTTGATCTGAAAAAGGATTTTTCGACTTTCGAGACTTTGGGCAACACCGGGTCGGTGGCGTTGCCTGCGACGCTGGCCGAGGCAGTGGCGGCGGGTGCGGTGGGCGAGGGCAGTCGCGTAGGCCTGCTCGGAATTGGCAGCGGTCTGAATTGCCTGATGCTCGCGCTCGAATGGTGACCGCGTCGCAAATCCCCGCCGAGCTGCGAGACGAGTATCCGTTTGCGCCGAAAACCTTCACGACGCGTGCAGGCGCCCGGATGAGTTATTTGGATGAAGGGCCGCGTTCGGATGAGGCGGTGCTGATGCTGCACGGCAATCCGACCTGGTCTTATTACTACCGGCATCTCGTGCGCGCGCTCGCGCCGACCCACCGTTGCATTGTGCCGGATCATGTCGGCATGGGCACTTCGGAAAAACCGGAAAATTACGACTACACGCTCGCGCGGCGGATCGAAGATGTCGAAGCGCTCGTGGCGGCGCTCGAGTTGAAGAAGGTGCACCTCGTCGTGCATGATTGGGGCGGCGCCATCGGTTTCGGTTTTGCCGCTCGTCATGCCAGCCAGATCGGCCGAATCACCATTCTGAATACGGCAGCGTTCCATTCGCCGTGGATCCCGCGGCGGATTGCGCTCTGCAAGGCTCCGCTGCTTGGTCCGCTGGTGGTGCGGGGCTTCAACGGTTTTGCCGGGCCCGCCACGAGGATGGCGATGCACCGTCGGACACTCAGCGTCGCGGAGAAGCGCGGCTATCTTTGGCCCTACGATTCGTGGGCGCACCGGGTCGCGGTGAGCGCGTTTGTCGCGGACATCCCGCTTCGGGCATCGCACCCGAGCTGGGCGACGCTTTCTGCGGTCGAGGCGGGCTTGGCGCAGTTTCGCGACCACGCCGTGCAAATCATCTGGGGCGGTCGCGACTTTTGCTTCGACGACCGCTTTCTCGGCCGCTGGCGGGAATTCTTTCCGCGCGCCGACGTGCGGCGTATCGCGGATGCCGGGCACTACGTGCTCGACGATGCCCGCGACGAGGTCATCCCGGCGATCAAGGTGTTTTTGCTGAAGCCTTGAGCGCGGGTTCGCGCCCGTAGAGGGCGGCGAGTTCGCGCAGGTAGCCGCCGGACTGGTCGCGCAAAGCGAGGAGCTGTTCTTCGTGAAAGCGCCAGGACCAGTTGCCCTGACTCTTGCCTGGCGTGTTGAAACGGGCTTCGGGGCCGAGATTCAGCAAATCCTGGAGGGAGATTACGGCCAGGTTAGCCACTGATTCGTAGGCCGCGCGCACGAAATCCCACGAGATTTCCTGGCCGCTGACGCGGAGGTAACGGCGGACGTGGTCACGGTTTTTCTCTTCGGTCGATGCATACCAACCGCGCGTCGTGTCATTGTCGTGAGTGCCTGGATACACCACGGTGTTGGCGCGCTGGTTGTGCGGCAGGTAGAGATTGTCTGCGGCGCCGCCGAACGCGAATTGCAGGACGGCCATGCCGGGAAGCCCGGTGGCCTCACGCAGAGCGATCGTATCCGGGGTCAGGAGGCCGAGATCCTCGGCTATCAGTTTGGCGTGGGGAAGCGCGGCTTGGACTTTCCGGAAGAAATCGATGCCAGGACCCGTCACCCAACGGCCGGTGCGGGCGGTCGGCGCATTCGCAGGCACGGACCAATACGACTCGAAGCCCCGGAAATGATCGATCCGCACGATGTCGCAAAGTTCGAAGTTGGCCCGCAGGCGCTCGATCCACCACGCGTAATTTTCCGTTACGTGCGCCGGCCAATCGTAAAGTGGGTTGCCCCACAGTTGGCCGTCCGCCGAAAAATAATCCGGGGGCACGCCCGCGACTGCGGTCGGACGCAGCGTGCGTCGATCGAGTTGAAAGAGCTGCGGACTAGCCCAGACATCCGCGCTGTCGTAAGCGGTGAAAATGGGTGTATCGCCAATGATCTCGATGCCCAGCGACGCCGCGCGTTGGCGCAGTTGGGCCCATTGGCCGAAGAAGAGATATTGAATGAACGCGTGGGCTTCGGTGCGCGGGGCGAGTTCGGCGTGAAGGGGAGACTTCTGGGCGGCGGCCAACGAGCGCACATGCTCAGGCCATTCCCACCACGGCTGTCCCGAGAAATGCTCCTTGAGCGCAGAGAAATACGCGTAGCTCGCAAGCCAGGCGGAGTGTTTCTGTCGAAACGCCGCGAAATCGCCGTAGGGCAGCGCGCGCTTCGGATCACGACGCCACGCCGCGTGTGCGGAAAAAAGCAGCGGCAGTTTGCGCTGATAGATGGCGCCATAATCGACGCGGTCGCGATTGAGGCTGCGCAATGGGGCGATTGCCGCATCCGTCAGTAAGCCTGCACGGACGAGTGCCGCTGGATCGATGAGGTAAGGATTTCCCGCGAACGAAGAAAAGCACTGGTAGGGCGAGTCGCCGTAGCCTGTCGGCCCGAGCGGGCAAACCTGCCAGTAACGCATGCCGGTATCGGCGAGAAATTGCAGAAAGGTCCCCGCGCATTCGTCGAAAGTGCCGACACCGTAGACGCTCGGAAGGGACGTCGGATGAAGCAGGACGCCGGCCCCGCGCTCATTGAGCCAGTTGAAGAGAGGCGTGCTGCCTAGAGTTGGAGAAGATGCAGCCATGTGGGCGATAGTTGGTTTCCCGGGAGGCTCGTCAGACTGAAAACTTTCCGCGCATTGTTTAACTTAACATAATCGGCCTTGTGCGGCTAGATACTATCTCAATCACCGCGCCGGGCCCCAGTGCCGGGTGAAGGGAAAATACACAAAGATCGGGCGGCCCACGACATCAGGCGCCGGGACAAATCCCCAATATCGGCTATCCTGACTATTCGACGAGTTGTCACCTAACGCGAAGTATCGGTCTTTCGGGACGGTAAGAACTTTGTTCGGCGCCAATAACAGCATCGGCACGTATCCAGAATAGCGATCGGTGCGCGCGGCATTGGAAGCGAACGCCGTCGAACCGGTGATGGGTTGACCGTTGCGGAAAACAGCCGGGCCGCGGATCTCGAGCTGATCGCCCGGAACTCCTACGAGACGCTTGATGTAATACTGGTCGCCATAGGTGTTCGCGATATCCGGGATGTTTCCCGTGCGAAACACGAAACCGCTTCCCACCGATGGCCGGACGAAATGGTAGCTCATCCGGTCCACGAAAAGCTGGTCGCCCGTGAGCTCGTCGAAAGAAAGCAAGCGCTCTCCGGCCCGCACCGTCTTGCCGGTCCGAACGCAGAGCACGTCTTCGCCGTTGATGGTCGCTTTGACGATCGCCCCAGCCTGCTGCTTTTGCTGCAGCACGGTGTTGAGCCGATCGACCGAGTAAGCGCCGCCGCCATCCTTGGCGAAAAACGCATCGTAAACCGTCCAGTCGAAATCGAAATCCATGGGCAGCTTTACGCTGACCGGCCGCCCGCCGACCAAGAGCGTATATTCCCGCACCTGCGTGGGAATCACCAGCCACGAACGTCCCGGAACGGTCCGGCA
>JANPIT010000424.1:0-3227 GCA_031425115.1 Opitutaceae bacterium
CCGGATTCGTAAAAACTACAAGTCGAAGGAAGAGGCCGCCGCTGAGAAAGCCGCGCTCGAATTGGGGGCCATGCAGGCCACGGCTGGCCTGCGTTCCGCAACGACATTCCTAGCGGATGAGCAGTTGCGGGAAGCCGAGGCCGTGTTCCGGCGCCTGACTGGCAGCGCGCATTCGCTTTCGTTCTGCTTCGAATAATGGATGCTTCCGCGTCCCTGTGCTGCCAGCTCCAAACGGATGAAATCACGGCCGGCCTCACCCTCCTTCTCGGTCTTGATTCCCGCTTACAACGAGGCGGCGCTGCTGCCTCGTCTGCTAACGAGCATTGGGATTGCCCGCACGCACTACGCCGGCGGAGCAGATCAGATCGAAGTGGTGGTGGGAAACAATGCGTCGACCGATACCACGGCGGCGATTGCCCGTGCGCACGGATGCGTGGTGGTCGATGTGGTGCCGCGCGCCATCGCCGCGGCGCGAAACGGCGCCGCGACCGCGGCGCAGGGAGAGTTTCTGTGCTTCATCGATGCCGACTCCATCGTGCACCCCGACACGTTCAACCAAATCGAGCACGTGATGCGCGCGGACCGCTGTGTGGTCGGCGCGACCGGCGTGAAAATGGAACGCATGTCGTTCGGTATCGGAGTGACTTGGCTCGTCATGGTTCCGATGACGCGACTACTAGCGATGGATACCGGTGTGGTGTTTTGCCGGCGCACGGATTTCGAGGCGATTGGCGGCTACCGCGAGACGATGTTGGTGGCTGAAGACGTCGATTTCATGCGCCGCTTGAAACGTCTGGGCCGCACGCGCGGGCAACGCTTCGTGCGCACCCCGGGAGCCAGAGCGATTACTTCTGCGCGGAAGTTCGACCGTCATGGCGACTGGCATCATCTACGGGAAATGCTCCTGATGCCGTTTCGCCTGCTGCGCCCGCGCACGGCGCTCCGCCAGTTTGTCTGGAAATACTGGTATGAGGACCGATGAAACGTCCGGGGCCGAAACGCGCACGCGCCCGGCCAAACCACACCGTATCCCAGCCCTCGAAGGCGAAACTCACTGCGAAAAGTCTGGAACTCAGCGGTGGACCGTGCGCTCCGCGCGCGGTTGAGAGCGCGTCCGTCGACCACCCGCGCACGGAGTGCACGGCCCACCTTGGTCAACTGCACCCTTGCGGCCAGGCACCGCGGGACACGCTCCGATGCATATGCAATGGTCCTGCACCATGCGGCCTTGTGCCTGGTGCGACGCAGTAGCAACTTTCTTGGGCCGCACCCCTCGGCGCCTGCGTTCCGGCCTCACTCCCGCTGTGGCCGAATCACTTCCAGCTCGCCCTATTCCGGGCGAACTTAAGCGTCACCAAACAATGAATACGTCAAACCTCATGTCTCGAACCGCGCGCGTCTGCGCGCTCGTTTGTGCCAACCTCGCGCTCCTGGCTCCGGCCACGTTCGCACAAGCCCCCAAGTCCACGACTGCCGCCGCGCCGGCCCGCCAGTTGTTCAGTATCACCGAAACCGTCGTCAAGCCGGACAAGGTGCGGGAATATGAGCGATTGATCACAGAAGAGGTGAATCCCGCCCTGAAAAAAGCGGGCTACACGGCGCGCAATGTTTTCACGCGTGGAACCTTTGGCGACAACTACACCTACATCACCTCGACGCCGATCGAGAACTACGCCCGCTACGACCAGCCGAATCCGGTGACCGCGTCGATGGGGGAAGAAGCCTCGCGAGCCCTCATCGCCAAGTTGGCGGCCTGCCAAGTCAGCTCGCGCACCTTCGCCATCCGCGCGATGCCGACCATCTCTCACTCCACCAGCGCAGAAATGGGCCTGGCTGTGATCCTCGTCCGCGAGCTGGCTCCGGGCAAGAAGGCGGAATGGGTGAAATTTCAAGAGGAGGTATATCTCCCTGCCGTGAAATCCTCCGACTCTCCGGGCTACCTGCACTACGAGACGATGTATGGCGGCAATGCAAACGAAGTTACGACCCTCTCCTTGATCAAAAACTACGCCGAGTTGGACGGCCCAAATGCGGTGAGCCGTAAACTCGGCGCCGAAGGCTACCAGAAGCTTGTCGCCAAGCTGCCTCCGGGCCTCGTGGTGCGCACGGACCGCTGGATCATCCGTCTGCGAAAGGAACTGAGCATCATCCCTGACAGCAACGCTCCGAAGAAAGCGTCCGAGTAAGCGACCCGCTCGACGCTTCGATCCTCCGTCTGCTGACCGGCCCGCCGGCAGCAGACTTTTTTTGCTGCCGACCGGGCTGCACACCGAAGGCAGGCAAGGTCATGTTGATCGTGGATCCGGCACAAAGTGCGTGTCCACGACCGCGGCCGCCGCGACGGCACTTAATGCCGCCGACCGGTTCTCGCTCGAAGAAAAGAGGCACGCCCTGCGTGCTTGGCTGCGTCACTTGCCCGCGGTCCGCTCCGGCTCGACGCGGATCAGCCACGTCCAACTTTTTCCCGGCGCGAGGTTGATCTGGCCGGTCTGGGTATTGAGGGAGTTGTGCAGACCGATGAAGGGCTCGGGACAGAAATAGCCCTCGGCCGTGCCGCCCCAGAGGTTGAATTGGACGAACGGCTGGGCGGGCGTGGATTGCGCGCGGTGACTTACCTTGACGCCCAGCCCGCCGGCATCGGTCAGGCGAAACCACGGATCGCCCTCGTAACCGCCGACCGACATCGCGGGCACGAACTGCAGTTTTCCCAGCGGCGTCGAGGCAGGGAAACTTCGCTCCCGCGTCGTGCCGTCGGGCGCGCCGTTTTTTCCGCGCAGGTATTCCAAGCGCGATGGGCTCTCGACGGTGACCGCCTCGGCCGACGATCCGGCGAGCAGGGGCACGGCGAAGCCGATGTGATTGCCGATGGAAAAGAACATCGGCGCTGAATTATCCGCCGCGGCCTTCACCTCATGGTGGATTTCGACGCGGCCTTCGCTCACGCGGTAGATCACGTGCAGCGCGAAGCCGAAGGGATAGTGCGCGCGGGAATCCGCATCGTCCTTCAGGACCAACTCGACGGCCGCTTCGGTGTCGTTCGCCCACGTCCGCACCACCTGCCAGGGCTTCAGTCGCGCGAAACCATGCTGCGGCATCGGGAAGCGTTTCCCCTGATAGTCGTAGGCGCTTTCGATTCTGCCGTTAACCGGAGTCGCATTCGCCGGGACGCTCGACCCGACCGCCGGCCAGAGGATCGAGGCTTTGCCGCGATAGCCGGAGGCCGGCCG
>JANPIT010000425.1:0-11673 GCA_031425115.1 Opitutaceae bacterium
GCGCTGAAGTCGCCGCTGGTCGGATCCAGATAGTAACGGGTGCGGAAAAGCCGGCTGTTGTTCGACAGGTCCCCCGTCGTGAAGCTGGTCTCGCCGTGGGTAATCATGCGCGAGGTCTGCGAACGATCCTCATCGGTCCGCATGGAGAGCAGGCCGGCGAAGCGGTGCCGGCCAAGCCAGCGGAGGCCGCTGTTTTGGAAGCGACGCGCGAAATCGAACTGATACGAAGTCGTGAGACGCGCCTCCTTGGTCTGGTTGACCTGCTCGATGCCGCTCTGCGGGGCCTCGATGTAGAGTTTGCCGGCATTGGGATTGCGCACGGTCTGCGGGCGCGCGGCGGTGCCGCCCGGCAGGAACTGGTTGGGATCGGCGATGATGTCGATCGACTCCGCCTCGAAGAACGGGCCGCCGCGCAGTTCGTGCACCGTCTCGGCGTTGAAACCCAGCTCGACGAAGAAATTCTCCGTGATCCGCTGCTCGATCGCGCCGCGGAGCATTTTGCCGTTGAGTAGATTCAAGCGGCCGTTGACGCGCGGATCGCGGTCCGACGGGTAGATGGAGTTGTCATACAGCGAATTCTTGCGCGTATCGACGCGGTTGGGAGTTTCGTTCGGCCCGATGGTGCGGGCGGAACCGCTCCACGGCAGGATCGAGAGGAGGCCCGTGCCATCGTAGGCGATCACGCGCAGCGCACTGGCGTTGCGGGCATAGAGCGGGCTGCCGGTGGCCGGCACGCCGGCGTTGCCGGTGGAGTTGTTGAACAGCGGCCGACCCGCCGCCACCCACGGTGTCACGAAATCCTGCGCGAGATAATTGGTCGGATTCGCCGCGCGCTGCAGCACGCGCTCGCCGCTCAGGCGCACGGTCGTGTTGCGGGCGACTTTCCAGGTGAAGGTGCCGAAGAGGCGCTTCTGGTCATTGAAGGCGCCCTCGACCCAGTTGTTCTGGTTGCTCTTCACGCCGACCACCCGGATCGCAAACTTCTGCGGCACGATCTGCTGGTTGAGGTCGAAGACGCTGCGCAGGGAGTTCTCGCTGTCCGTGCGAAACGAAAGCTCACGGCGGTCGCGCATGAGCGCGCGCTTGGTCGACACGTCGATGGCGCCGCCCGCGTTGCCAAGGCCGAAGAGGATTGATTGGGGGCCGTTGGCGATCGTCAACCGCTCGACGTTATAGAGGTCGCTCGGCAGGCTCGTTTCGTAGAAATCGGCCGACTGCGTGATCGCGTCGAAACCGCGCGCGCGACCGCCAGCGCGCGTGGACTGCGTCCCGTCGTTGGGGCCGGTATTCTGCTCGTTCGGGCCGCCGTTGTTGGTGCTGAACTGCACCGCTTCTTCCAGGTTGATCGCAGCGATGTCGGCGAGAAACTCCGGCGTCATCACGTCGATCTGCGCCGCGATGTCTTTCAGCGGCGTGTTGACGCGGCTACCGGCCAGCGAACTGGTGGCGACGTAACCCTTCTCCGACTCGGCGGTCGTGACGAAGGGCGAGAGTTCGATCACTTCCTCCTTGGTCGGGGATGGGGTGGGCGCGGGAGCAACTGCCTGGCCGTGGGCCAGAGAAGCGGCGCTGAAAGCGAGCGTGCCGATTTGGGCGGCGCGGACGAGAGCAAGACGGAACGGGTTCGAAGGGTTTTGCATGACGTTTGGCAACAGGGGTTGTGCCGGCGGGAACACGAAACGATGCGAGGCGCGGCGCCACGCGAGAAGGGCCGGCCTCACACATTCGACTGACGAAAATGCACCTGAATCAACAGGCCGATGCGAGTCGATCCGCGGCCGTCTGCTCAGCAGACGGCCGCGCGAACTATTTCCCGCGCAGCGGACGCTCCGGATCGAAGTCGGATTTCTCGAAATCGGTCGCGTCGACCCAGCCGGCCTTCGGGTTTTCGCCACGGATATGCTGGCCGTAGAAATCGCGTGTCACCATGTGGGGATAACGGTCGAAGACCGCCCCCTGCCCTGCCATGCGCGGATCCTTCTGTGCGGTGAGTTCGGCAAACAACTTCTCGCGCATCGCGTCGCGGCGTGCGACGTGCGGCTTCTCGCCGGCGAGATTGCTCATGCAATCAGGATCGGCCCGCAGGTCGTAGAGTTCCTCGCCGGGACGCCGCCCGAAATTCAGCTCCCAGCGCCAGTGGTTCAGGCCGAGGCGATTTTGCGCGAGGATGAACGTCTTCGTCGGCGAGCCGTCGGTATTCAGGTAGCCGGCGATCGGATCGCACATCGGCCAACGAGACGGCTCGAAATTGTGCAGGTAGAGAAACCCGTCGCGGTAGAGACCGCGCACCGGGTAGCCGACATCGTCGGGCCGACCGGTGTCATGACGCTCCTGACCGACCAGCAGCGCGTCGCGGCCCGGCTGCAGCCTGCCGGCGGCCGGCGTGGTGTCCTTGAAAATTGGAGACAAACTCCTCCCCGTGATGGCCGCCATGCCGCTCGCTGCTGGCGAGATGCCGGCGACCTCGAGAAAGGTCGGTGCGAGATCGATGAAGCTCACGTAGTCATCCACCGCGCGACCCGGCTGCGCGATTCCCTTGCCCCAGCGCATCGCGAGCGGGAGATGGTTGGACATTTCGTAGGTGGCGCCCTTCGCGCGCGGAAACGGCATGCCGTTGTCGGAGGTCACGACGATGAGCGTGTTCTCGAGTTCACCCGATTTCTCCAGTGCCGCCAGGACGCGAGCGAGCTGCTGGTCGTAGTATTCGATCTCGAACGCGTAATCGAGCAGGTCGCTGCGCACGGTGTCGTTGTCGGGCCAGAAACGCGGCACGCGTTCAATCTGCGCCAGGCTCTTGCCCCCGAGCTTTATCCCGGAGCCCGGCTGGTAACGGCGGTGCGGTTCAGTCGCGCCGAGCCAGAAACAAAACGGCGCCCCGGCTGGGCGCTTCTCCAGGAACTCGGTGAAATTCGCAGCGTAGTCATTCAGGCCGATCGCGGGGGTCGGCGGCTGCGCCTTGGCCGTGTTGAAGCCAGGGCCGGTGAGTTGCCGCGGCTTGCCGTTGATCTCTCCCGGCAGTCCCGGCGCCCACCCTTTGCCGGTGTGGCCGGTGGTGTAGCCGTTCGCGCCGAGCGCCTCGACGAAGCCGCGGAATTTCGCCGGGAACGTGCCGGCGTGGTTTGCCGCCTCCTCGAGCTGCCAGGGGTTGCGGCCCGTAAGAATGCACGCGCGCGAGGGCGCGCACTTGGCGTTCGGCGTGTAAGCGCGGTTGAACAGCAGGCCTTCGCGGGCGACACGATCGAAGGCGGGCGTCTTCACCCAGGTTGTCCCATACGCGCTCGCATGCGGATACGACTGATCGTCGGAGATGACGAAGAGAATATTGGGACGGCTCGCGGTCGCAGGAGCGGCGAACGCGGACACGGCGGCGACAAGGGCGCACAACAGTGGGAGAATGCGGCGAGTCATAGGGGCGCGGCCATCAACGGCGAATCTCCCCGCACCGGCAAGCGCGCGCTGGCGCGAACCGTTGCGCAGATGGAGCCGGAGGCGCGGGCTAAACGGCGGGGTTGTTCACGCCGCCGACGCGCGAGCGCTCACGGCGCGGCGGGTTTCGTGGCGTATCCAGATTTCGCGAACACGTCCGCCAGCAAGCGGTTGGCTGCGTCCACCATCAACCGCCCGCACTCGTCGGTGCCCGCGCCCGCCACCGTCGTCTCGTAGCCGCCGCGCGCTTTTTCGCCCGGCATGCCGACGTAGTGCGCGCCGTTACCGTTGGTGTAGCCGAGCACCAGGGTCTGGGGAAACGGCGAGCTCTCGCGAATCGCCGCGCCAAGTTCCGTCATTGGTTCGCCCGGAAGGCCGATGATCGCGAGCGGGCCGCACACGAGCACCTGGATCTCCGCCGCGACGGTTTCGGCCTGCAGCCGCTTCTTGCCCTCGGCGGTCAACGGCAGCGTCACCGTCACCCGCCCGCTCTGCAAAGGCGCGGCCGCGAGTTTCACACTGTAACGCGCGGCGATCTGCGCCTTCGTCGCGAGGCCGCCCGCCATCGTCGCCACCGCGGGCTCGCCGCGGCGCCACGGATTGATGTCACCCGCGCACCCCTGCAAAAAAAGGCTCTCACCCCCAAGCGCAGCGGTGAGCGTTCGCGTCGCCGCGCCGGGCCAGTCGGGCGAGAGCGCGGGACTCGACGGGTAAATCGACACCGCGTGGCAGGCCAGATGGAAGAGCGACGCGAGGGATTTGCCCTCCAGATCGCGAAACGAAACCAACGCGAGCGTGCGATCCATCGGCCCGAAGCTCGCCCCGCCCTGCAGCACCTCCGGATTCCAGTCCGGCTGGCTGACGAGCACGGCCGGCGCAGGTTTCACATCGGTCGCGAGGCCCCAACGTGGCGCGCGCGGCCGGCGATTGTGCAGAAACTCGTTCGCCGCGACCCGCCCAATGAACAGATCCGCGGGTCGGGCCGCGGCCGCCGCCCGTTGCGCCGCCTCGACCGTGGCGGTGATCAGGCGCGCCATCCAGCGTTGGAAGGGAGGAAATTCGTTCTGCGCCGGCATGTAGCGAATCGCCCACCACGTATCGCGTTCGGCACCACGGTGCCCACCGCGATAGACCGGCGACCAGGGCGCGGAGTGCGTGTGGCTCGCGTGCACGAGGATGTTCTCACCCGGCATGCCCAGCGCGGCACCCACGGCTTGCCGCACCTCGTCGCGCGCCGATTCCGAGACATCGACGAGATCCCAACGAATGAGCGCGATCTTGGATTTTCCATCGTCGAGCACGAGCGCATGGACGAAGAGTGGATCGAGCACACTGCCGTAGGGCTTTCCCGTCACCCAGTTCAACACACCGGTTTCCGGCGTGATGTCCGCGCGCGCCGCGCCGACGCGCAGCTTGAAACCGGGCTCAGCCGACCGTGCGGCAATGATCAAGGCAGCAGCGAAGAGAAAGTATCGAAACATAGAAATGGATACCGCTAAGCGACGCTTGCTGTGGTCCCGGAAAATCACGGCGCGGCGAGAAACGCCAGCAAGTCCGCCATGTCCTGCGGCGGTATCGCCGCCTCGAGTCCTTCGGGCATCAGCGATCTAGCGGAGCTGGTGATCTTCGCGATGGCTTGCCGGAGCAGGGTTTCCTCTGGAGCGCCGACTCGCTTCACCTTGATGCTGCCGGAGTTCTCTTCGGTGATCATGCCGGCCACGGAGCTGCCGTCTTTGAGCTCGATGTCGTAGGCGATGTAGTTGGCCGCCACCTCCCGGTTGGGATCGAGGATGTTCAGGAGGATCTTCTCCTTGTCCCAACCGCGTATGCTCTCGAGGTTGGGGCCGAGATCCACGCCCCGTCCCGCGAAACGATGGCACGCTGCACAGGCGTTTTCGAAAACGCGCCCGCCGCGTCCCGCATCGCCGGCCAGCGTCAGCGCGCCGCGATGGGCGTCGACCGCCTCACGCCGCGAAGCCGACGGCACCTGGCCGAAAACTTTTTCCGCGCGCGCTTTGATCGTCGCATCGGGATGCGCCATGATCTGCGTGCGACGCGCGGCGTTAATCTGCCCGGGGCTGACGACCCGCGCCTCGATCGCCGTGAGCAACGCGCCCATCCGTTCGCGCCGCGCGAGCAACGCCACCAGCACCTCCT
Source organism: Opitutaceae bacterium (assembly GCA_031425115.1). Lineage (GTDB taxonomy): Bacteria > Verrucomicrobiota > Verrucomicrobiia > Opitutales > Opitutaceae > ER46. Next base: position 5,584 of record JANPIT010000425.1, read on the forward strand.
CGCGCACGGTCGGCGTATAACTCGGCCATGGCTCGAGCAAAATCTTGGCGACGTCCGCGTGTGAGTAGCCGCCAAGCGCTTTCACCGCCGCCAGCTGCACGGGCTGCGCATCGGCTGCCGTGAGCAGCGCCCCGAGCGGCGCGCGGGTGCTCGCAAACTCGTCGTAGCCGAGCCGCTTCACCGCGGCCGCACGCGCCGTCGCGGTTTCGGTCGAGCGCTGGGCGACCACGAGCGCTTCGCTCATCAACTGCCCGACTTGCCTGGCTGCGGGCGACTGCGGGTCGCGAAACGCCGTGCGAAAATTTCGTCCGGCCTGGCGCAGCCCGTCCCCCAGCCCGCTCCAGAACGCTTCCTCCATCGCGGGCTCCCCCGGTCCGGAGGCGAACGCCGCGAACACCGCCTCGAGGTTGGCGGGTTTGTTTTGGGCGCCGGTCACAAATGCCAGTTGCCGCACCACCTCGCGTTCGCCCGCGCCCGACGCCCGAGCGGGATCGGCGAAGAACTTTTGCGCCAGACGAACACACTGCTCCGGTGGCGCGCTCAACGCCGCGGACCGCACCCAACGATCCGCGGCATCGCGCCGAAGAATGGCGAGCGCCACCTCCACTGCGCTCTCCTCCGCAACCCCGCCGGCGGCGAAGGCAACCTGGTAGCGCACGCGGATCTCCGGGTCGGCCGCGAGCGCGAAGACGCGCGCCTGCACGTCCTTCGCCGTCGTCAAACGCGGCGTCGCGAGGCGGACCGCATGCTCGCGCACCCCGGACGAAGCATCCGCCAGCGCGCTGATGAGATCCTTGTCGCGCAACGCGCCCAAGCCCTCGAGCGTCGCCAGTGCGTGCAGTCGCGCCAGCTCTATTGCGCTCCCGGTAAGCAGCGTGCGCAGTGGCGCCACGGCCGCCGGGTCCTGCCGCTCGAAAAGCAGGCGCTGTGCGGTATCGCGCCACCAGCCATTCGGATTCTCCAACGTCGCAACGAGTTCGGCCGACGTGGCGCGGCCGAGCCGCGGTGGCTTGGGGGCTTTGAAGCCGGGGGGCGCGAGCCGGTAGATCCGCCCGCGGTCTCGGCCGTTCTCGAGATCGAGCTTGTCGCGGATGTCGTCAGGAATCGACCACGGGTGCTCGATCGTCTCGCGATACATGTCGACGACGTGGAGCGTGCCATCGGGGGCGTTGACGAAATTCACCGCGCGCGACCACAGGTCCGTCGACGCGATGAACTCCGCGTCCTTGTCGGCTGTTTCGATTTTAAAGGTGACGCCGTCTTTCACCACGCGCTGGCGCTGCACGAGATTGTTCGCCACCTCGGCGACGAAGGCCTGGCCGTGGTATTCCGCCGGATACGCCGCTCCCCGGTAGATCGTGATGCCCGCGGCCGAGGTAAACACTCCACCCGCCACCAGTTCGCTCCGCGGCACGGCGTGATTTACCGCCACCCAACGCCGAGCCCGCAGTTCACGCCACGGCTCGATCGGACTGATGCGCATGACCGGCAGCTGATCGCCCGGCTCCCGCGCGTCGTAGACCGGATTCGGCACAGCCAATAACGGATTCCGCGCCGCGAGTGTGCCATCGAACACCACGTGCTGGGCCGGATTGCGGATATTGCAGAGGAAGCGATTGCCCCAGTCATCCATGGCGTGCCCGAAGCGCGCCCCGCCGGCGACGGTCTGGATCGTGGCGTCACGCGGATCGATGCGCAGATCGTGGCGCGCCACGCGCAGCGGGCTCACCTCCGGATGCTTGAGGCTCGCGATGGTGCCGCCGTTGCTGCCGCCGGCGAACGTGATTCGGTTGTCCAGGCCCCAGAGCGGCGTGTTGATGACCGCCTGCACGTTGTATTTCCGGAAACCGGTGAAGACCTTTTCCCGCACATCGGCGCGGCCGTCGCCGTCCATGTCTTTCAGATACCACACATCCGGCGTCGCCGTGACGAAGACGCCGCCCCGCCACGAACAGATGCCCGTCGGCCAGGAGAGACCGTCCGCGAGAATCGTGCTCTCATCGAACACGCCGTCGCCGTCGCGATCGACGAGCTTGCGCACCCGGCCGATCGGCGCGTCGGTCGTGTTGTCCTTCCATGCCTGATGCGTCTTCGCGTCGGTATATGGGTAGTCGCGCATCTCGACCACATACGCCGCGCCGTCCTCGTCGTAGCACATCGCCACCGGGCTCGCGACGAGCGGCTCGGCGGCGATGAGGTCCATGGTGAACCCGTTCTTCACGCGGAAGGTTTTCGCCGCAGCGGCGGGCTCGACCGCGGGATAACTGGGAAACTTCTCCTCGGCGGTGAAGCCGGGGACAGTCGCGAGGAGTGCGATGAACGAGAGGGGGAAAACGCGACGCATAAAACGATGGTGGCCGGCCTTCCGGCGGGGGCTTCGCCGGCGACGATCGGGATCGCTCATCTGGAGGGCGGGCCTGCCCGAAAGCAGCGGCAACTCAAAACCTACCGCTCACCCCCGCGACCACTTTCGCGACGACGATGCGCGTCTGGTTCGGCCGGTCGGGCGAGCCGACCCACGTCTCGGTGATCGGCGATTTGTTGAGGTTCTCGATATCACAATAGAGCGCGGTGGTGCGGTTGAGATTGTAGCGGGTCTTCAGGTTGAGCTGCAGCTTCGGCCGGTGGAAGACGAGCTGCGCGGCGTTCACGCTGGTGGTGACGAGATACTCGCTGCGCCACACGGCGTTCAGCCGGATGTTCAACCCGTGGCCGAGATAGGTCAGCGCGACATTGCCCGTCTTCGGCACAAAGCCCGCGACCGTCGAGGTCACGGTGGCGCCACCATAATCGCCGCGGGTCAGCAGGCGCGTGTAGTTCGCGTAGAAGCCGAAGCCGCGCCAGAAGCCGGGGAGAAAAGTGAACTGCTGCTGATACGCCAGCTCGAGCCCGCGATACTTCGCGCTGCCGCCGTTACGCGTGGTGGAGACGCGATAGCCGACATACTGGCCATCGAAACCGTTGTCCGCGCCGGTGCCGACGAACTGGCTCGTGTCGGTGAACTGGAAGTCTTCCACCTGCTTCATGAAAACGCTGCCGGTGAGCGAGCCCACGGGCTCGAAGTAGTATTCCAGGGTCGCGTCGAAATTGTCGGAATATTGCGGCCGGAGCGCGGCGTTGCGGACGGTGACAGTCTGGGCGACCTCGTTGATCGTGTCGGCCGGCATGATGGCGTCGAACGAGGGTCGGCCGATGCCGGACGAATAACTGAGACGCGAGACGAAGTTGCGCGCGGGCGCGTAACGCAGGTGCAAGCCCGGAAACACGTCGCGGTAGGAGCCCTTGCGCTCGAGCCGGCGGACCACGCCGCTGACCGTCACGGGCCCCTCCGCATCGGTCTCCGTCTTTTCGATACGGACGCCGCCGAGGATGGAAAGCCGCGCGAGGCGGACATTGGCCATCGCGTAGCCGCCGGTGACGGTCTCGGTGATACTGCGATCGCCGGTGAGGCGCGACGTGTTCGTGAACGGAACGTCCTCGCGCCACAGGCCGGGGTTGAGCGCCTGATGACGGGCGACCGCGAAGGGATTCGCCCAGGGCGGCGAACGGTAGCCCTCGTTGGAATCGGTCCACTTCGCCGTGGTGTCGCGGAACTGGCCCAGCGTGCCGAGATCGTCGCCGTTGTTCTGGATGCCATCGGCGCCGGTGAAGTTGTAACGCTTGGTGAAGTTATCGAGGGCGCGCGCTTGCTGGCGAATGACGCCGCCGGCCTTCACGATGAGCGGGGCGGAGAACGCGAAGGTCTTTTTCGCATTGAGCTTGCCGGTGCGGACCTCGTCCTCGCCCATCCGGTCGCTCTGGGTGAGCAGCATGGTGTGGTAGTTCGCGAGATCGTAGAGATCAGGGCCGGCGGTCTGGGCGTATTTGGGCCACTGAAGGCTCTCGCGACGATCGATGGTGAAGCCGATGTTCGGGAGGCGATAGCTGACGGAGCCCTTGGGCCGCGACTGAAAGTGCCGGCCGGACGGGGCGTAGTCGTAGTAAGTCTGGGAATTGGAGAAGCTCGCGCCGTAATCGATCTCGAGCCCCGGCAGACGGTGCCGCACCGTGGGCACGAACTGGAGCGTGCGGCCGGATTTGTCATCCGTGGTGAGCGTGATGGCGCTGCTGGAATTGTTGTTCGCGAGCACCTCTTCGAAGAAGCTGGTGTAGCCCGGGCGAAAGTTCGCGACCGCGGCGGTGGTGCCGAGCGTCATTGCGCGCGTGTCGTTCGTCTCGTGGAACCAGTTGTAGGCGGTGTTGAGTGAGAGCACGGTGGTCTCGTTGAGCTTGTATTCGAGCTTGGCGCCAGTCGCGAGGCGGGTGCGGGGGGCGCCCGCGGGACGCGGCACGGTGATGTTCTGCGTGTAATACGGCTCGGTGAGCACGGTCTGGTAGGTCGCCAGCGCGGCGGTGTCACCGCCGGGCTGCGAGTGATAGGTAAAGTTGAGCGAGACGCCGATGCGCTTCCCGGCGCCGAGTCGGTCGGCGTAGGAAAAATTAAGCGACGGCCCGACATTCTTCACCGGCTCGCGCAGCCAGTTGTCGGAGCGGGTGAAATACTTTGGCCGCCACACGCCACCGATCGCGTAGTTGAAAACGCGGGGCTGATTGCGGTCGAAGGCACTCTTCGAGACGATGTTCACGTTGCCGCCGATGGAGTCGGCATCCATGTCGGGCGTCGGCGCTTTCGTGACCTCGATCGTCTCGATATTGTTGAGCGAGGCCTGCTCGAACTCGAAGGTGCGGCCCGCGCCGGCCGACTGTGAGCTCGCCATGCGGTCGCCATCCATCGTCACGGAATTGAGCGAGCCGTCGATGCCGCGGATCTGCACGGAGCGCACGTCGGCCCCGACGTAGACCGCCGTGACGCCGGGGAGCTGCTGAAGGAAATCGCCGATGTTGCCGTCCGCGATGTTGCCGAAGCTGTCGGACGCGACGACGTTTTTCACGTTGAGCGCCTCCCGCTGTTTCGTGATGGCCGACGCGCTGCCCTCGCGGGGGCCGGACACTTGGAACGCATCGAGTTTGTAGATACCCGAGTTCATCGCGAAGTTCTGCGTCTGGCGTGCGCCCGGACGCACATCGACGGAGATTTTTTCGGGCTCCAGTCCGGTGTAGCGGACGACGAGGGTCGTCAGGCCCGGCGGCAGCGAAAGCTCGTAGAAGCCCTCGCGGTCGGTGAGCGCGGTGCGGGTGGTGCCGTCCACCGCGACCTCCGCGCCCTCGAGGTAGACGCCCGTGGCGGCATTCCTCACCTGACCGGAGAGCACGCCGGTCGACTGGGCGCGGATCGACGAAACGAAGAGGAGCGCGAACACCCAGGCGCCTACGATGGCGCGGGCGCGAAACGAAGACCAACGGGAGGTGACGAAGTGCATGGCAAAGCGGGGAAGAGCAGGCCTGATGCCGTTTGTAACTGTGAAGTTACCGATTAACGCCGAGGTCAAATGGAAATCACCGGCCGGCGGCGGCACGCCCCGCCGCGCGGGACCGCCGTCTTTGGTGGAGTCGAGATGGGACTTCGCGAGCTCGGCGCGGACATTCCGGCGCCGCAGGATGAAATCGATCGTGCTTTTTTCGCGGCCCTGTCATTTCTGTCCAAAGCAAAAACCTTCGCTTACCCCATGCGCTTCTCAATCTCACTGCTTCTAATATCACTGCTCAGTCTGGTCACTCGCGCCGCTGATCGCCTCCCGAACGTCGTCATCATCTTTACCGACGACCAAGGCTACGGGGACCTGGGCGTTTTTGGCGCCAAAGGTTACACGACGCCTCACATTGACTCGCTGGCACGGGACGGCAGCCGCTTCACGAGTTTTCACGTGTCGCAGGCGGTGTGTTCGGCGTCGCGGGCGGCGCTGCTCACCGGCAGTTACTCCAACCGCATCGGAATTCACGGCGCCCTCGGGCCAAATTCGAATCACGGGATTCATGACCGCGAGACCACGATCGCCGAGATGCTGAAATCGCGCGGTTATGCGACCGGCATGGCGGGCAAGTGGCATCTGGGACATCGCGATCAGTTCGTGCCCAACCGCCATGGCTTCGACGAATCTTTCGGCCTGCCCTACTCCAACGACATGTGGCCGCATCACCCCGAGGCGAAGG
>JANPIT010000426.1:0-1978 GCA_031425115.1 Opitutaceae bacterium
GCGCCCACGGCGGAACGGGAGGCGGCGTTCTACAAGAAGATGGCGAACGACATCATCTTCGAGAGCCCGCAACTGCAGCAAATGGAGCACAAGGCCCGTCGGGTGTTGTTTGAGTTATGGCAGTCGTGCTGGAATAACTACGTCGAGAAAGGCGCGCGCACCATCAACATCCTGCCGCCGAGGGTGGGCCGGCTGATCGATGCGGAAACCACGTCGGCGGCCAGAGCGCGGCAGATCTGCGACTGGCTGGCGGGGCTTACTGACGGCATGATCGTCCGCACGTATCAGCGGCTTTTCGACCCGCAGTTCGGCAGCATTCGGGACCTGAGCTAGGCTCGCGTCGTGCGGCTGAACGGCCGCGAGTTCGCGTGCGGACCGTCCGAGACGATTGGTCGATTCGCTGGGTTGATTTTTAACTCGGGGAGAACAACGTCACCTTGTCTGTGATCGTTCGTCTTTCGCCCGTGCCCCGCGCCCTCCCCATTCTTCTTACTCGCTGGAACTTCCTGGCGCAGCTGCCGTTGGCTTTGCCCGTGGCGCTGGCCGGCCTGCTGGTGAGCGCCGCAGCGGCGGCGGAGAGCTCCGCGGCGACCAATTATCATAAGAAGGTCGAGCCGCTGCTCTCCAAGTATTGCTACGACTGTCACGGAAATGGCATCGGCAAGGGCCAGGTGGCCTTCGACGAGTTTGCTTCGGATGCTGAATTACTGGCCAAGCGGGAATTGTGGCTCGCTGCGCTCAAGAACGTGCGCGCGGGCACGATGCCGCCGCTCGAGGAAGATGTCGCTCGGCCGTCCGAGGCCGAGATCACCACGCTCGCGAACTGGATTAAATACGAGGCGTTTGGGACCGATCCCGCGAATCCAGATCCCGGCCGGGTCACGGCGCGCCGCCTGAACCGCATCGAGTATCGCAACACGATTCGCGATTTGATGGGCGGGTTCGATTTCAACAGTGAGGCCGAGTTTCCGCCCGACGACAGCGGCGATGGCTTTGATAACAACGGCGATGTGCTGACCGTTTCGCCGCTGTTGCTGGAAAAATATCTCTCCGCGGCGGAGTTCATCGTCGAGAAGTCGGTGCCGCGCGTCGCCAAAATCATCCGCGAGCGCACCGCGAGCGGACGCGATTTCCGCGCGGAGACCGGCGAGGGCAACGGCGATCAGCTCAACGTGAAGCGCGCCGTGAAAGTCGCGCGTCGTTTCACCGTCGATCGCGCGGACAAATATCAGGTGAGCATCGAGCTCGAGGTGCGCGGCTCGTTCGATTTCGATCCCGGGCACTGCAAGGTGATCTGCCGGATCGATGACGAAGAGAAATTTGTAGAAGATGTCGTGTGGTCGGAGCGCCGAACGCTGAAGCACGACCTCGACGTCAATTGGACGGTCGGCAGTCACATGGTTTCGTTTGAGATCGTGCCGCTCGAGCCGCAGGCGGGAGTGCTGGCAAACGTGCCCGCGCCCGCAGTGACCGTAGCCGCGGTGCCGACAATAACTGTGCCTCCGAGCGCAGCGCCCGTTACCGCCGGCGCCGATCCGAACGCGAAGGCGAACACGCCGGGTCGCGATCGGCAGCCCCGGCCGTCTGCGACGAGCGTCAACGTCCGCGTTGCCTCCGTCGTCGTGCGCGGTCCGATGAATCCTGAATTTTGGACGACGCCGGAAAATTATTCACGCGTGTTTCCAGACGGACCCGCCCCGGCCGATGAGGCCGGCCGGGAGACCTATGCGCGCAAGCTCCTGCAGTCGTTTGCGACGCGCGCCTTCCGCCGTCCGGCGGAAGAAGCGAAGGTCACGCAGTTGGTCGCGTTGGCTCGCGCGGTTTACACGCAGCCGAGCAAGACGTTTGAGGAAGGCATTGCGCGTGCGATGATGGCGGTGTTGGGCTCGCCGCGTTTCTTGTTTCGCGTGGAGCAGCCCGAGGCGGCGGTGGCAGGGCAGGCGTTTGCGCCGGTTGACGAGTATGCGCTGGCGTCGCG
>JANPIT010000427.1:0-6630 GCA_031425115.1 Opitutaceae bacterium
CGGATCAAGCCGGGCGATCTCACGCTGCTCGTGGCGTTTGGGGCGGGCTTGACCTACGGAAGCGCGCTGATTCGCTGGTAACTCCTTTTTTCGATGCGTTTCCTTCCCGCCCGCCGGCTCCCGGCCGTCCTCGGTTTACTGGCCTCTGTCCTCTGTTTCCTGTCCTCCGGGGCACGCGCGGACCTGATCTGGACGAAGCAGACCGGCTGGCGGGTCGAGGGCGGCGCTCTCTCCGGTCTCGCTGGCCCCGAGGGTCGCAACGCGCTGGACCAGATGAACAAAGCGCGCGCCTCCGAAGAAGCCGGCAGCACCCGCAGCGCCAGCCGTAGCTATCAGGCGATCGCGAAAAAGTATCCGAATTCGATCTACGCGCCCGAAGCACTTTACCGGTCCGCCCGCCTCCGCCTCGTGCGGCGGGAATACACCAAGGCGTTTGATGATTTCCAGGGCGTGCTGAGCCGTTACCCGAACACCAAGCGCTTCAACGAAATCATCGGTGAGCAATACCGCATCGCCAGCGCCATGCTCGACGGCGCCCGCGGCAAAATGCTCTTCGGCCTCCTCCCGGGATTCACGCAGCGCGACAAGGCGATCGAGTATTTCGAGACCATCCTGATCAACGCGCCCTACAGCGACTACGCGCCGCTCTCGCTGATGAACATCGCCCGGGGCCACCAGAAGCTCGGCAACACCGAGGACGCCATCGATGCCCTCGATCGGATGATCAACAATTACTCGCAGAGCCTGCTCGCGCCGGACGCTTACCTGAAGCTCGCGCAAACCCACGCTTCGCTCGTCGACGGGCCTTACTACGACCAGGCGTCGACCAAGGAATCGATCACCTACTTCACCGACTTCATGCTCCTCTTCCCCAGCGATGGAAACATCGGCTCGGCGGAAAAGGGGCTCGACGGGATGAAGACCATGCTCGCCGAGAGCAAAATGAAGATCGCAGATTTTTACTTCTACAAACGCTCGAATTTCAAAGCGGCCCGCGTTTTCTATAACGAAGCGATCACCGCTTATCCCGAGTCGGCCATCGCCGGCCGGGCCAAGGCTCGCCTGGTCGAAGTCGAAGCGAAAGTCGCGGGCCAGCCCGCGCCGGCCAAACCGGGCGATCTAATGCCGGTGAAGAAGAAAAAGCGTTTCTTCTTTTTCTGAGCGAAGTGTCGCCGCTGGCTTCCCGCCGGCTCCCAACATGCGTCGCTTCCTGCCCTATTTCGATCTGAGCAACGGAGCGGCATCCCGCTCCCTCTCACTTCGCCTCCTGTCAGTTATCGGCTGCCTCTTGGTCACCGCCGGCTGCAGCCACTACCAGCTGGGCACTGGCTCCACGCCCTCCTTTCGCACGCTTCATGTCGAGGCGGTGACAAACAAGACGCTGCTGCCGCAGGCGCAGGCCATCGTGTCGACGCGCGTCCGCGAATCGTTTGTGCGCGATGGTCGGGTTGCGCTTGCCAATTCCGCTACCGGAGCCGACGCCACGCTGAGCATCGCGCTCAACGATTATCACCGCGAAATCGCGGCCGTCCGCGAGGGCGACACTGGTCTGGCGCGCAAATTCAACACCACGCTCGGAGCGGTCTGCACCTTGCGCGACAACCGTAGCGGCAAGGTGATCTTCGAAAATCGCCCGATCTCGGCCGTGCGCGAGGTCTTCACCGACAGCGGCCAACTGCAGTCGGAATATCAGACGCTCCCTCTGCTGGCTGAAGCGCTCGCCACCAAGGTCGTGCACGCCGCGCTCGACGTGTGGTGACAAGCGCGGCCGGATGTTTTTGTTTGTCATTGTGAGCGGGGCGAAGAATCCACTTGGACTCTCGCTCGTGAAGAAAGCGTGATCCGGGCTGCCGGATTCTTTGCGCGCCCCGCATGACCCTCCATCCTCCGCTCCTCGCCCCGTCCCTTCTCGCTGGCGATCATGCCAACCTGGCCGCCAGTGCGCGGCTCGTGGAGCAGATGCCGCTGTCGTGGTTGCACTGCGACATCATGGACGGCCATTTCGTGCCGAATCTTACGTTTGGCCCCGAGACCCTCGCCGCGCTGCGCCGCGCCGGCTCCAAACTCTTCCTCGATACGCACCTCATGCTGGCGGAACCGCACCGCTATATCGAAGCATTCGCGAAAGCCGGCGCCGATCTCATCAGCATCCACATCGAGCCGTCCTACGACCACGTCGCTACCCTCGCCCGCATCCGCGCGCTTGGCTGCCAATGCGGCATCGTTCTCAATCCCGGCACGCCCGCCGCGGCCGTGCAGCATCTGATCGGGGCCGTCGATCTCGTGCTCGTTATGACGGTCCAACCAGGATTCGGGGGACAACCATTCCGCCGCGACATGCTGCCGAAACTCCAGTCGATCGATACGTGGCGCCGCGAGCGAGGCCTGACGTTCCGCCTCGAAGTCGACGGCGGCATTGATGAGTCCAACGCCGCGGAGTGTCGCGCCGCGGGAGCGGACACGTTTGTCGCCGGCACCTCGTTTTTCCGCGCGCCCGACAAAGTCGCCTACGCCGCCGCGTTCGCCCGGCTCTAGGAACGTGAGGGCGTTTCGCACGCGAACCCTCGATCTCCGCTCGGATGGCCGCAATGCCGCACCACGAAACTCAGCACGCGGGTTATCTCATTTCGGACGACCCTGCGCGGCTCGATGTGGATGCGATCCACGCCTATCTCACGCGTAGTTACTGGGCCGAAGGCATCCCCCGCGACACCGTCGCGCGGGCTCTCGCGCAGTCGCTCTGCATCGGACTCTACACCTCCTCCGGCGCACAAATTGGGCTGGTGCGCGTGATCTCCGACTACGCGACCTTCGCCTACCTGTGCGACGTCTACGTTCTCGAGTCACACCGCAATCGCGGCCTCGCTAAAGCGGCGATGGAGTTCGTGACCGCGCATCCGCGACTCCAAGGGTTACGTCGCCTGCAGCTCGTTACCCGAGACGCGCAATCCCTCTACGCGCGCTACGGCTTCACCGTCGTGGCTCAACCTGAGATGCACATGGAGAAGCGCACGCCGCGCTCGCATTCGACTTAATTGAGGCGCGAGATAGATCGCGCAAAAAAACCAAGCACACGACGGAAGTTAGAAGCGTAGCGACCAAGACTCGAACTGCGCACCGGGTCATTCCGGTCGCGCCCTCTGAGTTCCTGGTTTCCTGGCTTCCGAATTCTTCTTCTTCTCCGGCTGTGATTGGCCTACGCCGCCAGCGCGTGACATGTCGCTTGGAGCCGTGCGTCGGTGAGCACCGGCTCATGCGACATCGCCCAAATTGCCTCGGGCTCCCAGAGGGACGTCCGCAGCGGCTCCAGCAGCTTGCGCGGCAAATCAGGCGCAGCGACATTTCGCAGGATCGCGAGCGTTTGTCGCGACGCGGGCAGGCCCAGCCACTGAATGACGCCGAAAATCCCGTCGCGCTCATGCACCGCGTTCAGCTCCGCCCACGCCGGCACGTCCGTGCCGCGGAGATTCGCGTGCGCCGCGACGAAGACGGTCAGGGCGGGCGTATCCACCAAGTCAGCCACCAGGGCCGGGCACTGCAGCGCAACCAGGAGCGCCGGCATCCGCGCGAAAGAAAACTGCTCCACCAACTCGCGCACCGCTCGGGGCACGAAGTCCAAATACGACTGCCACGACGCTACTCCGCACGTCTGCGCGGCCGACGCCAGGGCGGCTTCGTCGGGACACACCGGCACCCACTCTTCCCCATACCGACGCTCGAACTGAGGTCCGGGCCAGGCCGTGACCCGGTAGAATTCGCCGGCGTGCGACCAGGAAAGCGCCACGTCCGGGCGGAGGGAGAGTTTTTTGGATCGATGGGAAGTTTTCACGCCCGTAATCGTATCACCTGGGGTGGGCCACACCTTTGCCCACCCTAAACAATTCTAATTCTCATGCCTTATCGTCGACCTCAACACGGTGCCGTCGAACGGATGATCAAAATCCACGACGAACTCCACCGCGGCACCGCCACGAACTGCACCAAGCTCGCCGCCGCCCTGGAGGTTTCGCGCAAGACCGTCGTTCGCGACATCACCTATATGCGCGACCGGCTCAATCTGCCCGTCGAGTTCGACGCCGTGCACAACACCTACCGCTACACCGAACCGGTGGGCGCGTTTCCCACGGTCAACGTCACCGAAGGCGAAGTCTTCGCCCTCCTCGTTGCACGCAAGGCGCTCGATCAATACCGCGGCACTCCCTTCCACGGCCAGCTCGCCGCCTCTTTCGATAAACTCACGGCCGGGCTCAACCAGACCGTCTCCTTCACGCCTACGACCGACCTCCAATCCGTCTCATTCAAACATGTCGGGCTCGGCAAATCCGACCTCGCAGTCTTCAACGCCCTGAACCGCGGCATCATGCAGCAACTCGAGGTTGAGTTCGATTATCGTAAACCTGGCGACCCACGCCCGGGCCGCCGGCGGGTGCAACCCTATCACCTGTCGCATCGCGAGAACCTCTGGTATCTGGTTGGTTTCGACGTCGGGCGCGGCGACGTGCGCACCTTTGCGGTGCCCCGCACCACTCGCGTGAATGTCACTCAATCTCCGTTTGAACGGCCGGCCGATTTCACGCCTGAGAAATTTTTCTCCTCCGCACTCGGTGTCCTGGGCGGCGAACGCAATTATCGCATCGTGATTCGCTTTAGCGCCGCCGCGGCCGATCGCATCCGCGAGCGCGAATGGCATGACACGCAAGAGCTGCGCGATCTCCGCGACGGTGAACTCGAACTCACCCTCCGCCTGGGTGCGCTGCCCGAAATCGAACGCTGGATTCTCACGTGGGGAGCAGACGCCGAGGTCCTCCAGCCAAAGGAACTGCGGACTCGCCTGAAAGAGACGACTGCCGCATTGGCCAAAAAATATCAGTAGATTTTGTGCCGGACCACCGGGGGTGGGCAAAGGCGTGACCCACCCCCCGTGCTATCGTCGGCGGCATGAACTCTACTCCTCGCCGTCACGTCTATGGCAGCCTGTCACTGAGCCCCGCGCTCGTCCGCACGGTCCAGCTCGAATGGGAAATGATCGAGCGGCCCTCGCATTCCACCCGCTTCAGCAATTTCCCCCTGGCTGATGAAGGCTTGTCGCGTCCAGCAACCGACGCGCGCCCATCCAGCCCATCCCGCGCCCCGCGGGCAACCGGCTTCGATCAAGCTGAAGCGGCGTAATTCTGCCGCGGCCGGCATCGGTCGCAGCCGGGACATCGCCGCTGCCCGCCCTACTCGCGGCCCTCGGCAATCGCATGGGCGCGGGCGTAGTTCGCCCGAAACGCCTCCGCCAGCTCCTGCGCCAGCCGCACTTCGTCCACTTTGTCCCGTGCCCCCAGGCGTGCGCGGATTCCCTGCGCTGTCCGGTCGTAATCAACGATCGACAGATCCTGCAGCACCGCCAGGGCCCGGGCTCTGGCCGGTTCCGGCGCGGCATTGATCGCGCGCCAGGCTCCCTTCAGTTCCGCATGCGTATCCTGACACATGATGCGGATCACAAACGCCATCTCGCGAAACAACTTCCCGGTCCACGCCTCCCGGTAGATCAACGGATCCTCCTGCGCGAAGGGCAACTCACCTGGATCGCTCCGCAGCGCATTCCACTCGGGCGAAGCATAGAAATCCCGCCGCACCGGCATCCGACGCAGGACGAAGCGGCGCGGTCCACCCGGGGTGCCGACCTTGAAGTTCCATAGCTTCTGCCCCTCCATCGACAACGAGTATTCGATGAACGCGACCGCCACCGCGCGATTCCTTGCCCCTCGTAACAGCCCGATTGGGTCGACCGACGCCACCGACCCGCCCGGTGGCGTAATGTATCCAATTCTATCGGACTGATCGCGCCGGCGCACCGCCTCTTCCTGTTGTCGGCCATAAAAGTCGATGCACAGGCCGACCGCGCAGTTTCCGACGGCCACATCGATTGGCGGCTTCTGCGATGTGTCGGTGAAGTAGCGCGCATTTGCGCCCGCGCGCTGAATCAGGCGCAGGCCGGCCAGCCAACCATCGCGCACCGCCCGGACTTCGGCGGCCGACCCTACCCCATCGGCTTCCAGTTCCTTCAAGCGCCGCTGCATTTGTTGCTGCAGGATATTTTCGAACGCCTTCGCGACCGATCCACTCTTGGTCGGATCCGCCAGCCCGACCTCGCCGATCAGCCGCGGGTCAGCGAGATCCTCCCAGCGCGAAGGCTCTCGTTCGATACCGAGGCGGCGCAGCGCGTCACGATTGAAAATGATTCCGTAAGAACTGAGCACCGTGCCAATCCACAACCCGTCCGCCCGCCAAAAATCCTCGCCGCCAAAACGCGCCGGAATCGTCTGCTCGGTAAACCACTCGGGATGGAGCGCGCGCAGACCAGAGTCCACCAACCGCCCCGCCTGCGCCTGACGTTCGAAATCGTAGGTGCCTCCACCGAAGAAAATATCGATCCCCGAGCTCACCTCCGATGCGAGGAACGCAGCCCGCGCCTCTTTGGCGATCGCGGGAGCGTTCTCGGGCAGCCTCGACTGTTGAAATGCGGTCTGAACCTCGGCACTCCACGGTCGGCCCAGCTTCCCCGTCCAGTGATTCTCAAATGCCGTCGTGTATTCGCCTTCGAGGAACCGGGCGATCTCACTGGTGCCACCAACAATCCGCCAG
>JANPIT010000428.1:0-4834 GCA_031425115.1 Opitutaceae bacterium
ACCGCTGGCGGGGACAACGTCGGCAACGAAGTTGCGGACGGCGCCACTGGGCAACGTGGTGCTGGCGGGCGTTGCCGCGGTGCGCGGCGAAAGTGAGAGCGTGATCGCCGGCGAAGCAGCGTCGGCGAGGTTTACGCCGACGGGCTGCGACGCGATGGCGTTGCCGCTGTTGTCGGTCGCGATGGCCACGATGGAGACGACGCCGGTGCCGGACGGCGTCCAGTTAATCGTCCACGACGAACCGGCGAGCGTGGCGTTACCGATTGAGGTGCCGATGACGAAGACCTGCACGGAATTGATCGTGCCATCCGCATCGGTCGCCGTGCCGGCGATCGGCGTGACTACTCCGGCGGCCACGAAGGCATTGCTCAACGGAGTGTTGATGCCAACTGCGGGCGAGGAGCCGCCCCCGCCGCCAATCACGATCGAGATTGCGGCCGACTCAGCCGACACGCCAGACGTATCCACGACACGCGCACGCAACGAGTGGGTTCCGGGCACATCCGGCGCGGTGAAGAGGAAGTTGTAAGGCGAGGTGTTATCGCTGGCGACGATGCTGCCGTCGTAGAGGAGCTCGATCCGGTCGACGTTGGTGGCCGGATTCGGCGTCGCCGTGAGCGTGCGCGTGGACCCGGCTGGAATGGTCGTAGAGCCGGTGAGGGCGAGGGTGACGCTGAGCGGACCTGCCTGGCCAACCGTCACAGCAACTGGCGTAGAAGTGACAACGTTGTTGGCCGCATCCGTCAGGCGCGCAGTGATGGTCGCGACGCCGGCGGTCGCTGGCGTCCAGCTTACCGTGAACGGCGCAGTCAATGCGGTGCCGACCGCCGCACCGTTAACCAGAAAATCTACCCGAAGAATTGTGCTACCCGTGCTCGGCGTGCCGGACGCCGTGAGTGTGGTGGCCGACCCGAGTGACACGGATGCTCCGTTGGAAGGGCTGGTCACGGAAACAGCGCCGCCGGTGGCGCCTGCTGCAGTCACGACTACAGGCGAGGACGTGGTTGCACCGCCATTTGTGTCCAAGGCCCGCGCAGTGAGTGAGAAATTTCCGGCGGAGGCTGGCGTCCACGTAATCGTAAACGGGGCGGACGTCACCGTGCCAATGATGGTCGAACCGGCGAGGAACTGAACTTGGGCGATCGTGGCACCGCCGGAGCCCGGCGTTGCCGTCGCTGAAACGGTGACGCCTGAACCCACCGTAACAATGGCACCAATGGCAGGAGACGTGATCGCAACCGCAGGCACGGAATTTCCTACGACCACGTTTATGGGAGTGGAAGACGCGGTGACGCCGACCGAATCCAAAACTTGGGCCGTTATTGCTACCGTTCCGGGTCCACTGGGCGTCCACAAAACGCTGTAGGGCGAGGCGGTGGCAGGAGCGCCAATCTGCACGCCGTTCGCAAAGAAAGTCACTGAGGTCACCGTATTGCCGAGGCTGGCCGTCGGCGAAGCTGTCACCGTGATCGCGGTGCCGACCGTGGCCGCGGAATTGTTTGCGGGAGAGGTGACGGCTACCGAAGTGGACGCGCTCGCAGTGACCGTTACCACCGACGAGGTGACCGTATTGTTCGCCGAATCAATAACGCGTGCGGTGATATTGAAGCTGCCAGCGGACGGGGGAACCCAAGTCGTGGTATAGGGCGCGGTCGTATCCACGCCCACGACATTGGCTCCCACGAGAAACTGCACCTGAGCCACCGTCGCACCCGCGGCGGGCGTAGCGTCGGCGGTGAGGGCAACGTTGGCGCCCACGGTCACAACAGAACCGGGAAGCGGTGCCGTTACCGACACCGTAGGTGACGCCGCCGAAGCCACGTTTACATTGACCGCCGTCGACGTTGTAGCGGCGCCATTGGAATCTGTCACACGCGCCGTGAGCACGACGGCACCTGTGGCCGATGGCGTCCAGACGATCGCGTAAGCGGGTGAATTAGCCGTCCCAAGTAGCGTCGTGCCGGCAAAGAAATCAACTTTGGCCACGGTGGCCGACCCCGCGGCGCTTGCACTCGCCACCACATTCACCGCGCTGCCGGCCGAGACGACGGCGTTATTCGACGGGCTCGTGATCGCGACGGAGGGCCCTGTCACGTTCACGTTCACCACGGTCGACGTCGCCGTCGTGCCGTTGGTGTCGGTCGCTCGCGCTGTCAGGGCGGTAATTCCCGAGACAGTTGGGGTCCAGCTCACCGAGTATGGCGAGGAAAGCGCGGTGCCCACCACCGTCGTGCCAGCAAGAAAATCGACCCGATTAATGGTGGCACTGCCACTCGCGGACGCAGTCGCCGTGAGAGTAGTCGCCGCACCCTGAGCCACGGCAGCACCGTTCGTTGGAACCGTGATCGCCACCGTCGGAGCCGCGGCTGACACCGTGACATTCACGGTCGATGATGTAACCGCAGTGCCGTTGGAATCGGTGACACGCGCCGTCAGCGCGACCGATCCGCTGCTCGTCGGATTCCAGGTCACCGTGTAAGGAGACGTCGTCGCAGTTCCCACCAGGGTCGCGCCCGCAAAGAAGTCCACCTTAGTCACCGTCGCGCCACCCGTGGCGGTCGCGCTCGCGGTGAGCGAAACATTCGCGCCCAAACCAACCGTCGCGCCGTTGGCGGGCGAAGTGATCGCAACCGTCGGGGTCGGCACCGCGCCCACAACGTTGACCAACACCGCCGCGGAGAGAACGACTTGGTTCTTGTCGTCGATTGTCTGCGCCCGAAGTGAATAGTTATTTTTCACGACGGTGGGTCGCCAAGTGACTGAATAAGGAGCGACCAAATCAGGGTTCGCTTCGCCACTTCCAACGGGAGGAATGGGCTCACCATCCACGTAAAACAGCACGCCCCCGCCGGCGCTGCTCGGGATAAAGCCGTCGGTATCGGACGCGACCGCACTCACGGTCACATTTTGATTCACCTGTAGCGCCGTCCCTCCCGTTGGTGCAGTGATACTCACGGTAGGTGCAGCGTTGCCCGCGACCGCAGCCGCGACGTTGAAAGTGACCGCCGCAGAGTTGGCTGTCACCGTGCCATCACTGCTCGTTGCGCGCGCGACCAACGAATGCGAACCAACGGTAAAGCCGTTGGCATCGGTGAGGAAGACCGCGACGCTATAGGGCGCCTGGGACTTTGTCGCGACCGGTGCGACCCCGCCATCCAGAAAAAACTCGACGCGATCGATGATGGCATCGGAAAGCGCCGCGTTGGCGCGAATGAAAATCTCCGAGCCTTGCGCCAGCGTCGCGCCCGCGGCCGGAGCTACGACCACAGCTGTGCGCACCGTAGTTACATTTACAATACTGGTTGCGGTGGTGTTATTAGTAGACGGCGTGGTCCCGGTGGTCGGCACCGAATTATCCGTGACCGTGGCGGTCAACGTGTGCGTGCCCGCGGCCAAGGGCATCCAGTTAATCGAGAAAGGCGACGTGCCGCCGACCGTCCCGATGCTTACCCCGTTGTCGAAAAACTGCACGGAAACGATGTTCGAACCCGCTGTTGCGGTAGCATTCGCGGTAATCGTGAAACCCGCGGGCGAGTTGATCGCCGCTATGGTGGAACCCGATGTCGGGCTAGTAATGGTGATCGTCGGCGTCGCGAACGCGACATTCGCTCCGCAAAAAGCACTCAACAACGCGACGGCGGCACGGATTCGCCAAATGGAAGTTTTCATACAGACGGATTTTGAAACGCGGAGGGCGCGAAGGGCGCGGAGAGATTCGGAGCTTGGTTCGAGACGCGCTCCACGCCTTCCACCAGCTTGCCAACGTTGAAATTTATCAGCAGGCCCAGGGAAAATTTTCCGAGCCGCAGATAGGTGAGCAGTTGGGCGGAATGAATCGGCAGCAGCTTCTCCGTGGCCTTCAATTCCACGACCAACCGGTTCTCCGCCAACACATCGATGCGATACCCTGTCTCGATGACGGCATCCTTGTAATGCACCGGCATGAGCACCTGCCGCTGATGCGAAATCCCGCGCAGCGTCAACTCGTGCGCATACGCCCCTTCATAGGCCGACTCCAGCAGCCCCGGCCCGAGCGCACGATGCACCTCCACGGCGGCGCCGATGGCCTCGTGCGAGAGTTCGTTGATGGATTTTGGGCTCATGAATTCTCCGCGCCCTTCGCGTTCTCCGCGTTTCAAACGATCGGGTTCGAAGCGGGCACGGGGCCAGCGGGGAGGGATATGGCGTGAGTCGCGACCGCCTTACTTCGCTCCGCTGCGCGTGCGCGGCTCGGAGCTGGCAGGGGTTACGATGGTAGGATTTTGGAAAAGCGAGTTGGCTGGCGTGGATTTCAGCGACTGCTTTTTCGGCGAGCCGCCCGGACTAACGAGGTTAGCGGTGACAAAGATCAGCAAGTTTCGTTTCTGCGAACTCTCGCCCTTCGAGCGGAACAGCCGGCCGATAAGCGGGATGTCGCCGAAGAAAGGCACCTTGTCGTTCACCTTCTTCACTTCCTCCCGCGTCAACCCCCCCATTACCAGCGTCGCGCCATCCCAAATTGTCACCTTCGTGGAAATGTCTCTCACGGAGAAAATTGGCTGATAAAAACCGGGCGGCACCGTGACCGTCGTCGTGCCGGAAATGGCCACGCTGGGCCCGCCGTATTCCACAAAGCCTTCAAACTCCGTGACACGCGGGTTGAGGTCGAGGCTGATGCTGTAGTCGTCCTCTTCCACGGTCGGCGTGACCTTCAATTCCACGCCCACATTGCGCGACGTGAATTCTTGCGGCGTGCCGGCCGTGATCGTCACGCCCGCTGCCCCACCCGCCACGGCGCCCGTGCCGACCTGGCTTTGGATTTCACCGTAGCTTTGCGGATACCGGAGCTCCTGCG
>JANPIT010000429.1:0-9316 GCA_031425115.1 Opitutaceae bacterium
CTGGTGGGACGCTGGCAGCCCGACCAATCCGAGCGTGGGCGCCGCCGCCCTGACCCCGGCTGAGACCGCCGCCGGGCTCTCCCGTCTCACGACCGCGAGTCGCGTAATCTACGTGGCGAATCAAGGCGGCTACGCGATCGATGCGCGCAATAGTCTTTTCACCTTGGGCCGCTCCAACGGCAGCGTGCTCCTCGACACGAGGCGCATGCCTCACACGGCCAATGCGAGCGGCCCCGGCGCGCGCACGTTTAGCGACTACGACGTCCATTCTGTCGTCGTTGAGCAGCGTATCGCCACGAAGCTTTTTGCGGAGGTCGCCTACAACCATGAGAACGGCGCCTGGCTCAACTACGACATCGGGTCGGGCGAGAACCTCCTGCTCAACGGCGATCCGAACGCCTATCTCCGCAACCCTACCGCTATCCAGTCGCTCGGCAGTTTCCGGCCCACGACCGACGCCTCGGGTAATTTCGTGAATCCCAATGCCGGCGGCACCTATGCCGAGGCGGCATGGCGCCGTCGCAGTTCGAGCTACGAAGCCGATGCGGTCCGCGCCTCGCTCGCCTACGAGCTCGATCTCGGCCGTCTGGGGTCGCACCGCTTCGCCGGCATGTTGCAGCGCCAGCGAACGCAAAGCACCGCTCGAGCCGAGCGCGAAGTGTGGGTCGGCGCGCCCTTCGCCGCCGATCCCGCGAACGACGCCAACGCCGTGTGGCGCCGCAACTACGTCACGCTCGGGAAATCCAACACGTTCTTCGCCCCTGATCCGCTCTCGCCCGCGGTGCTCACGATTCCTTACCCGGGCCGCGCCACGCCGCTGGTTAGCACGTGGATTCCCCAAGCGTCGTTCAACGAAACCGATCAGGTCGTCGATAGCGGGCTGCTCGCGTTGCAAAGCTACTGGTTCAACCGCCGCATCGTCACCACGCTTGGTTATCGCATCGACGAACTTTCGCAGGATCGCATCAGTGCGACGCCCGATCGTTCCGGCGTCTGGGCCAACTCGACGGGCCTCTTCGTCATCGATCCGCGCACGAAGACGCGTTTCGAATTTTCCGGCCGCACGAAAACCGCCGGCGTCGTGGGCCATGCCACCAAGTGGCTCTCGGTCTTCGTCAACGTGGCCGAGAATCTCGGCCTACCCGCGACCACGCCGGTCGGCCCCGATGGCGATGTGCCCCCGCCCCCGCATGCCAAAGGTCTCGACGGCGGCGTCACGATCGAGGCGTTCAACGGGAAGATCGTCACACGCCTCACTTACTACAAGACGACGGCCGAGAATCAGGTCAGCGCCATGGGCGTGAACAACGCTTTCACTCCGCGCTACAACACCGTCATCGGCATCCTCGACGATCCCAATGGCGACCGCAGCACCGCCGACCGGATCTACACGCCCGCGCAGATGGCGAAGTATTCCGAGCTGCGCCCGAACGCGACGGCGCTTGCTGACTCGCTCGACAACATCTCATCCGGCTACGAGGCGCGCGTTACGGCCAACCTCGCGGCGGGCCTGCGCTTTATCCTGAACTATTCCTATACCAATCAGGACAAGCTGAACAGCTACCCGCGCACCCGCCTCCTTTGGGACCAAGTTTACGCGTTCGTCGCCGACCTGCAGAAGGCGAATCCCAACGTCGACGTCAACGCCCTCACCGGCAGCGGCGGCACGACCTTGGGCAGCCTGCTCGCCACCAACGTCACCGACCTCGCCGACCGCGTTTTCGACTTCGAGCAATCGCTCGGCGCGCGGAAGCACAAGGCGAACGTGTTCGGAAACTACACGTTTCAACGCACGTTCCTGAAAGGCGTGACGCTGGGTGGCGGGGTGCGCTATCAGAGCGCCATCAATGCTGGCGCCGATAACCAGGACGTGTTGCACGAGGGCAGCGACTTCTTCCTCGTCGATGCGATGGCGCGTTATCCGCTGCGCTTCTCGCTCTTCGAGCGCAAGATTCGCGGATCGCTCCAGCTCAACGTCCGCAATCTCCTCAACGATCAGACGCCCCTGATTCTGCGCTATGCCGGCGATGGCACGACCATCAGCCGTGTGAATTTCCAGACGCCGCGCGAGCTCATCCTCTCGCTCACGGCTAAATTCTAAAACGAGAGAACGTAATGACCGCGCGTTTGCGATTTGTCGTTCTGCTCGGAGGTCTGCTGGTGGGCTGCGCAGCTGCACACGCTCAAGCTAGCGCCGCGCCGCGGCCGAACGTGGTGATGATCGCGATGGACGACCTCAATGCGTGGCCGAAGCCGTTCGGGGCGCATGCGCAAGTCATCGCGCCGAATCTCGAACGACTGGCCGCGCGCGGCGTGACGTTCACCCGCGCCTACGCCGCGTCGCCGGTGTGCAACGCTTCCCGCACCGCGCTGCTCACGGGGCTACGCCCGGGAGTGACCGGCATCTACAAGAACACCGACGACTGGCGCGCGCGTTCGCCGCGGGTCGCGACATTGCCGGGGTTCTTTCGCGAGGCCGGTTATCGGGTCGCGGGCGCGGGGAAAGTTTTCCACGGAAGTTTCATTCGCGCCGAGGACTGGGACGCCTATGGGCCGAAGCACGGCGACGATCCCGCACCGGCGGTGAAGGATGCGCGCGATACCCGGCCGCGCGGCTCGAATGAAGACGACCCAACGGTGCGTTCAATCGGCGGTTTGAAGTTTGGGCCGCTCGACCTGGCGGACGTAGACATGAACGACCACAAGATCGTGAGCTGGACGATCGAGCAGCTCGCGCAGCCGCGGGATCGGCCGCTGTTTCTCGCCTGCGGCATCTACAAGCCGCACATGCCGTGGAATGTGCCGCGCAAGTATTTCGACCTCTATCCACTGGACCAAATTCAGCTTCCGCCCTCGCGGCCCGACGATCTCGACGACGTGCCGGCGATCGCGGCTGCGTGGGCGCGCACCTATGGGGAGTCGGGCGTGAAGATGGAGAAGTCGGACCACGAGATGATCCTGGCCGAAGGCAAATGGCGCGAAGCCGTGCGAGCCTATCTCGCGAGTATCACCTTTGCGGATGCGCAGCTCGGCCGGCTGCTGGATGCGATCGATCGCAGTCCCGAGCGCGACAACACGATCATCGTCCTCTGGGGTGACCACGGCTGGCATCTCGGCGAGAAGCTGCACTGGCGTAAGTTCACCTTGTGGGAAGAAGGCACGCGCACGCCTTTCATCTGGGTGGCCCCGGGGATCACGCCGGCGGGCGCGTTGTGCAGCCGCCCCGTCGACCTGATGAGCGTGTATCCGACGCTCGCGGCGCTGTGCGGCCTCGCGCTCCCGCCGCATGTGCGCGATCCAAGCATCCGGCCGCTGCTCGCCAATCCGCGCGCCGACTGGCTCGTGCCGGCGTTGTCGTCCTTCCTGCATAACAACCATGCCATCCGCGACGATCGCTGGCGCTACATCCGCTATCACGACGGCACCGAGGAACTCTACGACGAGGCGAACGATCCGCACGAGTGGACGAATCTCGCGGCGCGCCCGGAATTAGCGGGCGTGAAACTCGGACTTTCACGCTGGCTGCCGGTGGAAAATCACCCGCCCTCCGCGCCGCGGAAGAAGCGCGAGTGAGTCGATTTCCAAATGCCAACCGGATCCTCCCGTGAACCTCTCTATTCCATGAAAATCCATTGCCTGTCCCTTTTCCTATTCGCGTTCGCGACCTCGGCGTTCGCCGAAGATCGCGCGGTCGATCCTACGTTTCTGCGCCGCCAGATTGCCGACGTTAAGCCCAAGGAGAGTTCACTCAGCAGTGTGAGCGCGCGTTACAAACCCCTCTTCGGCGAAGGCGACGCCAACTCAGCGATCGTCAAAGGCGTGTCGCGTTTTGGCGACCTGACCGTCGACGCGGGCGGTGCGAGCAAAGTTGTGAGTTTCCCGCGCGAGGAACACATCTTCGTCGTCCTTGAAGGCGAGGGGAGCCTGGACTACGCGGGCGCAAAACATCCGGCGCGCAAACACGATTTCTTTTATCTGCCGCCGGGGGTGAAGTTCGGCGTGCACGGCGGAGCCGCGGGGCGCGTGCGCGGGGTTGTCATGGGATTTAAGATACCAGAAGGCAATGCGCTGGTGATTCCGCCGCAATTGCTGCGCGCGAACATCGACGACGTGCCGCTCCAGGTGGTGGGCAATCATCCTCCGTCCACGAAGTATCGGCTGCTCATGGGCGACACGAAAAGCACGCGCGACAAAGTGGCGGCCGGCCACGTGATGAAAAGTTTGTTCATCATGGAGTTCACGCCGGGCGGGACGAATTTCCCCCATCACCACGAGCGCGAGGAGGAAATATACCTGATGCTCGATGGCGAGGGCGAGATGGTAGCAGGCAGCGGTCTGAACGGCATCGAAGGGCGCTATCCGGCGAGACCGGGCGATGCGTATTTCTATCGAGTGAATGCCACCGTGGGCTTCTACAATTCGAGCGTGGCCGCCTCGAAACCCGCGCGAATTCTAGCCGTTCGGTCCACATTTCCATTCGCCACGAAGTAGGTTGCCCCGTCGGGCGCGGAAATTTCCGGTGGGCCCGCGCGAGCCTGACGCCCACGCTGCGGCCGGATCGCCCGGGCCGTTTCGCGGACGCAAGCGCAGCCTCTACGAAGGCGGCGTGCGCGTGCCCTTCATCGCGCGGTGGCCGGGAAAGATTGCCGCGGGACGCGTCGACGACACGTCGGTCGTCTCAGGCGTCGATCTATTTCCGACGCTTTGCAAACTCACGGGCGTATCACTCCCTCCCAGCCATCAGCCCGATGGCGGGGACATGAGTGATGTCTGGTCGGGTCGGGCGCGGGCACGTGCGACGCCGTTGATGTGGGAGTGGCGTTATGCGATTACCGGCCCCGTCATGAACCGCAGTCCTCAGCTCGCGCTGCGCGAGGGTGATGGGAAACTGCTCATGAATCCGGATCGCAGTCGCACGGAGTTGTATGAGATCCGTCGCGACCCAATGCAGGTCGACAATGTGGCCGGCCAGCATGCGGAGGTAGTTGCGCGGCTTTCGGAACGATTGCTCGCCTGGCATCGCGAGATGCCGGCGGGACCGACCGACGCAGGCGCGGGCGGTAACGACTACCCGTGGCCGGGCCAGTCCGCCGCAAAGCCGGGTCCTGCGGGTGGCAAGAAAGGGAAGAAAGCTAAATGATCATCGGCAGGTCTACGTGCTATTGCACCAGTGGCGGGGTGTGGCCGATCAGCTTGTTCGCCCACGCGATGAAGTATTTCATGTTGGAGCGATCTTCGTGGCCGCCGTCGTGCTGCCGCCAGCCGAGGTGGCCGTCGAGCAGGCCCACGTTGACGGCCGGCATCTTCGCGGCGCGATAGTCCTCCATCACGCCGAGGTCGCGGGCGCCGAGCAGGCGAAACGCCGCACCCGCCGCGACCGTCGCCATGAAGCTTCCCTGCTGGTCGAGCCAGTGGGCGTCGCCCTTTTCCGGAATGCCGTAGCTGACGAACGTCGGCCGCGGCGCGCAGAGTGCGAGGAGTTGGTGCGAGTCCACCGGGATGTCGCCCGCGTTCTTGCTGCCGAACGAGGCTTCGGCCGCGCCGTATTTCAGGAAGCTGCCCGCCATCCAGTGATACTGGCCGGACCCGGTGAGGTTCTCGACCGACTCTCCGAAGTCGCGGCGATGGGGCTTCACGCCGCCTTCACCGGAGGAGCCGACGAGCGCGAACGCGAAGCGCGGCTCGAACGCGAGCGTGACGAGCGCGGCCTTGCCGTAGCGCGAGACCCCCTCGATGCCGACGCGCTTGGCGTCCACCGCGGGATCGGTCTCGAGATAATCGAGACCGCGGGCCGCGCCCCAACTCCATGCGCGCAGAGCGCCCCAGTCGTCGGGTTTGCGCCGCTGGCCTTTGTTCACGAGGCCAATGATGCCTTTTGTGAGGCCGGCGCCGTTGTCGGCCTGGATGCTCGCAGGTGCGATCGCGGCGTAGCCCCAGCCGGCGGCGACGAGTTGATTCTGCGAAGGCGGATCGGTCGGGCCGCCCGCGCGACCCGGGCCGCCGCCGAACCCGGGGCCGCCGGCGCCAGGGATTGTTGCCTGGCCAAACATCATCAGCACGGGCACAGGAGCCTTGGCGGCTGCCGGGGTCACGACGACCATGCGGAACTCGACGTCGAGGTCGGGCGCGGTGGAATTGTCTGCCTTGCCAAGCACCAGCTTCGCGACCACGGGCACTTCGCCGACCTTCGTGTGGACGGTCTCGGCGACGCGCCACGTGATCTTCGGGACGTTCTTCGGCACGCGGCCGACGACTTCGCGCTCGAAGTCCTCGACGATTTCCGGCCGACGTTCGCGCCACCAGTGTTCCGCGGTGGTGACCTTCCTGCCGCCCTTCGTGACCATGAGCTCGGGCCAGTGGGGAAACGGGTTCGCCTTTTCCTGATCGTAGTTGGCGGCGTTGGGCTGACCCGCCGTGGCGTTGCGGCCGGGCCGCAGCTTGGTGATGCCGAGCTGCGCCAGCATATCGACGTGGTCCGCGCGCGTGGCCTCTTGCAGACGCTGGCGCTCCTCCGGGCTCATCTGGGGGAACCCGCCGCGCCCCGCGGTGGCGGGCGCGGCGGCAGGTGCGGGTGCTGGGGCTGGCGCGGGGGCTTGCGCGTGGAGCGAGGCGGCGAAAGCGCACCCGAGCGCAACCACCGCCACGTAACGGGAAATCAGATACATCGGAGTTAGAAACTCACGGTCGTGGTGAACGAGATTCTCCGCGGATCGAGGTAGTTGAAGCCGTTGTTGATCATGCCGCCGACAAACGGGTTGGTCGCCTGACCGAGCTCACGATAGGTCGTGTAGCTCTGGAACATCAGGTCGTCCTTGTCGAAGACGTTGTTGATATTCACCTGGAATCTCCAGTTATACCGCCCGAAGCGTTTCTGGTAGGACATGTTCATGTCCTGCACCCAATAGGAGGTGGCGTAAACATACGCGAAGGAGGCCTCCTTGGCCTGGGCCGGAGTGGCTGTGGCTCCGATGGGGAGGTTGAACAGAATGTTCGGGCTGACCGAACCCACTTTCCGCTGACCGCGGCCGCTGATCGCCCAGCCTGCGGAAAACCCGCGCAGCTTGCTCTCGCGCGGGAAGGAGTAGTTGGCGTTGAGCGAGCCCGTCCACTTGTTGGTGTTGTTGTTCACCGTGCCAGGAGCGACGCCCGCGAAGTTGTTTTGCAGATTAAGGATCTGGTTGCGAATCTGGGTCTGGTTGTCGGTGGTGAGCACGTCCCCCTTGTCGTTGCGCAGGGTGTTCGCCCACTCCGTCCATTTTGGAAGAAAGGCTGCGAAGTAGGCCTGGGTCACCGGGCGGATGGCGATGTTCTCGGTCTTGGGCAGCGCGTAGTTGGCCGTCATCCGCCAGCCCTTGTGGTTGCCCGTGACTTGGAACTCATAGCCGTTGGTGTTGAGCGCCGCCACATCGCGCCAGGTCGCACCGGAGTGGTCCGGGCTCGCGTTGTAGAAATTACCGGCGTTCGTCCAGATACTGGTAAAGTTGCCGACGGGCGGACCGTCGATGCGGTCGACCTGCTCATTGTCGTAGTGCCGGGCCTCGGCATAGATCGCGCCATCGAGAAGACTCAAGCGGACGCCATACTCCGTGCCGCTGCCGGTCGTCGCGCCGAAGCCTTCGCTGATGATGGTTCCGTCGGCATTCCAGCCCACGATCTTCGCCGCACCCGAGGTCGGGGGCGCGAAGTTCTCCGAGTAATTGTAGAACACGCCGACGCGCTGTTTTTTGTCGAGCCAGACGACCGCGCCTACGTTGCCGGTGATCGGCTCGGCTTTGCCGATGTTCCAAGCGCCGGGACGAACGCCGACTCCGGGCACGAAGCCACCGTAGCCTTGGAGGCCATTGGCGTTGGGGAACCCGCCGATGTTGCCCTGCTGCCGGTTCAACTGATCGTCGTAACGCAGGCCGAGCACGAGCGAGACCTGGTCCTCAAAATACGAGGTAGCTGCGACGCCCTGCAGATATTTGATGTCTTTGAATTCCGTGGAGGCGAAACCAGTCTGCACGAAACCGTAAGTGAAGCCGGGCGTGGCTGGCGGCAGAAAGCGACTGCCATACTTGCCCGGCTCGTCGACATAGTAGCGATACCGCAGCGTGTTTTCCGCCGCGAGCCAGTTTTGGTTCGGGCCATCAAGCCGCGCGGGGCTGAAAGCGCGGGCTTCGAAGCGTTCGTTGCGCTCACCCGCGATCAGCGAGAACTGAGCCTTGCCGCGGAACGGCAGTCGGGTGTTCCACCGCAGCAAGCCGCGCCATTCGCGGACCCAATTATCCTGGTGGCTCTTGCCGGGGGTCGCCTCGCCGTAGGCCACGCCGAGTTTTGGGTTCAACTGGCCGTTCGGCAAATAGCGATTGATGTCGAACTGGAGCGAGCCCACGCGCGCATTGGAGCGCTCGTTGCGGTCGTTGTCGTAATGGTAATACGAGATCTGGGCGAAGAGCGTATCCGTAATCTTGTGATCGAGGTAGAAGGCGTAGACTTGGTTCTTGAAGCGACCCTCGGTGTCGTTGGCGCCGAGGTTGAATTCGCGGCTGGGCAACCGCGCGGGACTCCGAATGCCCGGGAGGTCGGTGCGACCTTCCGGTTGGATCGGGAAACCGTGGCCGGTGGAGCGGTAGGACCGTTCGTTGACCGCCGCGCCGCCCGTGTTGAGGAGACCGAATTGCGCCAGCGCAGGAATGAACGTCCAATTCTGGGCATTGGTGCTGACTGCGGTGATGCCGGCGAGGCCTTGGTTGGCGGGCAGATTCGGGCTGTTGCGATCGTAGACAAAGCCCGGGGTGTAATAAGCGGTCTGGTCGCCATAGGTGTTGGCGTAGGTCATCCGATGTTCCCGGCCGAACTCGACCTCTGTCCGCAACTTGGTCCGCGGAGAGAACGCATGGGCCAGCGCGACGGTGACCGCCTGATCATCGTCCGTCGCGTTATCGCGCCACGCACTGCCCCACGCATTCTTCTGGTATTTGGCGTTCAGCCGGACGGCGGTCATCTGGCCGAGCCGTTGATTGGCGTCGATCGTCGTGCGGAGGCCCCCCCAACTGTCGACGCGCGCGCTGGCGCTGTAAGCGTTGCGATCGAGACGCGGCACCTTGGTGGCCGTCGTGGCGACACCGCCGATCTGGCCATCGCCGAAGAGAATCGAGTTCGGCCCGCGGGACATTTCGAAGCGCTCGGTGTTGTAGGAGTCGCTCACGCCGTAGAAGAGAAAATAGTTTCGCGTCGGGTAATTGCCCGAGGAACCGACGCCGCGGAAGTTGAACTCGAACTCGCCGTAGGGCGATCCCATCTGGGCCATGTTGCCCGCGTCGACGTTCATCGC
>JANPIT010000430.1:0-12795 GCA_031425115.1 Opitutaceae bacterium
CCGCGCTGGTCGCGACTGCGGTTTTTTGTGTGTGGCGGTTCAGGCCGGCGACACGCGCGCGGCGAGCATGGGCCGATAAACCGCGCGATAGGTCCACGCGAGATAGAGCTCCAGCGCGGCGATCACGATCGTCATCACCAACCCGGATGGAGCGAGGAAGAGGTGAAACGCGACGATATTCAAAATGATCGGGGCGAGCACGGCCAGGGCGAGCGGCACGAAGCGGTTGATGAGCAAAAGCAGGCCGACGATAACCTCGGTTCCCTTCACGAACGGCATGAGGTAGCCGCTCTTCATCATCGCGACGCTCAACGCCATCGCGCCCTCAGGAATCCCATCCTTCGGTGGCGGGATGAAGTTCAGAAATCCGTTGAGGCCGAAAACAAAAAACATGAGTCCAAGCAGGACTCGGGCGATCGTGGGGAGGTGCTTCATGGTAGCGTGGAGGTGTCAACCGATTCGACGAACAGCGGGGGCGGGTTTGGACGGGAGTGATGAATTCAAGTTACTCCACCTGCGATCGCGATCCATTTGGAGCCTGAAATCCGCATGAGGAAATATGGTCTCACCCCGCCGCTCCCGTTTCCTCATTTTCCGCTGCTACGACTGTTTCTCCGGGGCCCGATTGCGATTGTCGTGCGCTGCGGCGGCACTAGAGTGCGGCGTTGGCCGGTCTTCATTATTTCGTTCCAGCCCCATGAAAACGAGGTGCCGAATTGCTGCAGTGCTGGGCTTTGTTTTAGCCGCGCCGAGCGGTCGGGCCGATCCTTTGGATGAGTTGATTGCAGACGTGAAGTCGGGTGTCGCACCGATCGATCCCGCCAAGCGGCAGGCGACGGTGCAGGCAGGACTCGGGCGCGCGAGCGGCTCTTATGCGAATGCGATGGTCGACAGTTATATCGCACAGGTGAAGGCCTCGATCATTGACCCAGAGAACCACGGCGGGTGGCCGTGTCGCTCGGCGCTGGTGTATCAGCCGACGACCCGGCGGACTCTGACGGCGATTTTGAGGAGTCGTTTCGAGCGAAAACCCGATGCGATTATTGCCTACGCCATTCTGTGCCCGGCGATCTATGAACGGAACGACGAATTGCTCACGCGTGCGCTTAACTTTCTCAAAGTAAACGATCCCTTCCTGCACGACCACGCGCAGGCCAGGCTAGCAACCTTCTGGCTGCCGTTCATCAACCAGGCGCTGAAGAAGCAAACACCGACTCCGAAGCAGACGAAGGAATCGAAGGATGATCCGTTTTCTGTGCTCCCGCGCTGAGCGGGTGGCTCGAGATAGGGAAGAAGCGGCGGGCGTGAGAAGAACGAAGTGAACTCAGCCCATGCGGCTAGAGGCCGCCTCGCGGTGGGGCCTCGCGCAGACGTGAACTGTTGCGCAAGGCCTCTGCACGCGACCCCCACAGGGGTTACTTCTTTTTCTTGGCCTTCTGGTCCGCGGCCTTCTGCTCGGCCTCGATCTTCACGGCCTCTTCCTCAGTCACCAGGAGGTTGATGTGCGCGACCTCAATATCCATGGTGTAATTACGCATCAGCGAGAACCCATAGGCCTTCTGCATGGCGGCATTGTTCTCGTTGAGCTTCGTCAATAGGGCATCGAGCTGGGTCTGGAGTTCCTTCTTTTTCTTGGCGTCCTTTTCCTTTTCGACCGCCGCCGTAAGCTCAACGGCCGCTTGGCGCTGGCCTTGGACCAGCTGGAGGTTGCTCTGGAAATCTTGATTGGCCTTCACGCCGGTGAGCGTGGCAATCCGCACGGTTTTCATGGGCTTGGACGCAGCAGCAGGCGCCGCGGCTGCAGGTTTCGTTTGGCCCACCGCGGAACCGGCGGCCATGAGGGTGGCGCCGAGCGCCAGGATTGGGAGGAGATGTCGCTTCATAATTTGATAGATTGTTTGCTGGAAAGCGGAGGAGCACGACGGGTTCCGTCGCTCTTGGCTAGCCTTTTGGGAGTAGGCGGGATGGGTGGGTATTGCGGGAGTTTACACTGCCTTTCCGCTTTCACGCGAACTACCCTTTCTTCACGAAACAGGCTTTGAGCGCGATCGCGCTGCCTTCGATCTTGCAGTCAATCTCATGGTCGCCGTCCACCAGCCGAATGTTTTTCGCCTTCGTGCCGCCCTTCAACACTCCCGACGAGCCGCGCAGCTTGAGATCCTTGATCAGGACGACTGTATCTCCATCAGCCAACACGGTGCCGTGGGCGTCTTTGACGACGCGTGAAGCGGCCGGCGCGGCTTCCTTGGGCCATTCATGTCCGCAGGTGGAGCACTCCCAGTGGTCGGGCAAACTGATCACGTCGTCGAGAGTGCAGGCGGGACAGGCAGGGTGGGTCATTGGCGCGGGAAACGGTCCGGGCTTGGGAGAGTGCAGGGCGACGGTGATCGCCCGCAAGCGGGGAAACTTGGCGCCGCCATGTTCGACCCCCAACAGTGCTGCAGAAACCGGCGACAGGTGTCCGTCGGAGGCGAGGTCGTTCGTTGAGAGGTCAGGCCACTCTCCCGCAACCGCGTCATGCAGGCGTTGCTGCAGATAACAAAACCGAACATCAAAAACTCAAAGCCGCGGCCGTCAGCCGCAGCCAACTGAAAGCCGCTCGCGTCCTGTATTTATGCCCACTGGATCCCTCCGCCCCGCCGTGCCATTCCTATTATTGTTTCGAGATACCGGTCCGGCAACGCACCAGCACCTCTCGCCAGAACAACGGGAACAGCTCACCCAACAGTGGAACGACTGGTATGACGGCCTGGCGGCGCAGGGGAAAGTGCAGCATGGCCGTCCCTTGGAGTTGAATGGGCGGGTTGTCTCCGGGCCGCGGGGAGAACGAGTGGTGGACGGTCCTTACGCCGAGGCAAAAGAAGTGGTTGGCGGCTATTTTTTCCTCACCGTCGCCGACCTCGATGAAGCGACCGAGATCGCGAAACAGTGTCCCAGTCTCCCGCTCGGCCTCACGGTTGAAGTTCGTCCGGTCGCCGATGTGAGCCCCGCCTTGAAGGGCGTGAGCGGTCGCCCGCCGCGCTCGGAGTAGACTTGATCCTTTCACGGCTGGCGCGCCGCGAGCGGGCTTCGAACTTGTGTGCGCACTTTTCCGGTAGATACCATCGCCCGTCCAACTCACCTATGAAACGCCTCCTCCTTGCCCTCTGCCTCGGTCTTGTTGCCAGCCCGTTCCTGTCTGCGCAGGGACTCAGTGCCGAAGAACTCAAGCGCGCCTCCGATCATCTTAAAAAGACGCGCGACGCGGTCGTCGCGGCGACGAAGGGATTGTCCGACGCCCAATGGAACTTCAAGTCGGCGCCGACCAAATGGTCGGTGGCGGAAGTGACCGAGCACATTGCCGCCTCGGAGGATTTTCTCATGGGCATGGTGCACGATAAAGTGATGAAGGCGCCCGCGCGCACGGAGCCAGCGAATCTAAAGGAGATCGACGATTTCGTGCTCACCGCGATTGCCGACCGCACGAGCAAGGTCCAGGCGCCGGAGCCGCTGGCGCCCTCCAACCGTTTCGGTAGCACTGCGGCCAGCTTGAGTCACTTCCAGGAGAGCCGCGGTAAGACGCTGGCTTTTCTCGCCGCCACAAAAGATCTGCGCGACCACGCGATCGATAGTCCGCTCGGCAAGAAATTGGACGCCTACCAATGGTTGCTTTTCGTGTCCGCGCACTGTGAGCGGCACACCAAGCAGATCGCCGAAGTGAAGGCGGATCCCGCATTTCCGAAGAAGTAATGACGGTTCTGGGACGCGGGCGAAGCGGAACGCTTTGCCCGCGCAGCCTACGATAGGGGGAACACGCCATGAACACGACGGCCACTCCTCCCCCCAAGCCGCGTCGGTTCTCAATGATCCGGTCGTTCGTGCTCGCGGACTTTTTGACGCTGGGCAACGGCTTTTGCGGCAGTGGCGCGGTGCTGGCGTCGATGCAGTATCTCGTGACGGATGAGCGCCGGTGGCTCGTCACCGCGATGGCGCTACTGCCGATCGCCCTGGTGCTGGATTTTGCGGATGGGCGGGTGGCGCGTTGGCGGCGGCATTCTTCTCCCTTGGGTGCGGACCTCGATTCGCTGGCCGACGTCATTTCGTTCGGGATGGCCCCGGCTGCGATTGGTTTTGCGGTGGGCCTGCGCGGCACGCTCGACGTTGTGATCCTGCTCTATTTCGTAGCCTGCGGCATCAGCCGTCTGGCGCGATTCAACGCCACGGCCGACGCGCTCTCCGATGAAAGCGGGAAGGTGAAATATTTCGAAGGCACGCCGATCCCGACGAGCGTGTTCATTGTGATCTTCCTCGGCGTCCTGCTTTTCCTTGGACGGCTGGGCGACTCGGACGTGTGGCTCGGGGCCTGGAACATCGGCGGTGCCGTGCTGCATCCGCTGACGCTTATCTTCGCCGCGAGTGGCTCCGCGATGATCAGCACGATCCGCGTGCCGAAGATCTGAGCCAGCTATACAGGCAATGCTGAAGTCGTCGGGCGCAAAAAAATCCCGCCACCTAGGGGACGGGATTTTGCGTGAGGCGGATAGAGCGGCGGGAGACTGCTTCCGGGGACTCGGTCGTTTGCCCGCCGGACCTTCCGTCCTTAGACCGACGCTAGGATGTCGTTGAGCGTTTTGCTCGGACGTAGCGCGATGGAGGCCTTCGCGTCGTCTGGCTGATAGTAGCCGCCGATATCGGCCGGTTTGCCTTGGACGGCGATGAGTTCAGCGACGATCTGTGTCTCGTTCGCGGTGAGTTTCTCCGCGACCGGCGTGAAAACTTTCTTCAACTCGGCGTCGCCCGACTGCGCGGCGAGCGCCTGGGCCCAATAGAGCGCGAGGTAGAAATGAGAGCCGCGATTATCGATGCCGGCGCCCACCTTGCGGGCGGGAGACTTGTCGTATTCGAGGAACTTGCCGTTCGCTTCGTCGAGAGTTTCCGCGAGCACCTTGGCCTTCGCGTGATTTTGGGTGATGCCCAAATGTTCGAATGAGGCCGCGAGGGCGAAGAACTCGCCGAGACTGTCCCAGCGCAGGAAATTTTCCTCGGTGAACTGCTGCACGTGTTTGGGCGCGGAGCCGCCTGCGCCCGTTTCAAACAAGCCACCACCGTTCATCAGCGGAACAATCGAGAGCATCTTCGCACTCGTGCCCACCTCGAGGATGGGGAACAGGTCGGTGAGGTAATCGCGGAGGACATTGCCCGTGACAGAAATCGTGTCTTGCCCGGCCTCCAGCCGCTCGAGCGTAGCGAGGCATGCGGCGGCGGGCGCGAGGATTTTAATGTCGAGGCCTTTCGTGTCATGCTGCGCCAGATACGTCTTCACCTTGGCGATGATCTCGGCGTCGTGCGCGCGCTTCTCATCCAGCCAGAAGATGGCGGGCGTTTGGCTGAGGCGGGCGCGGTTGACGGCAAGTTTCACCCAATCCTGCACAGGCGCGTCCTTCGTCTGGCACGCGCGCCAGATGTCGCCGGTCTCGACGGCATGCTCGAGGAGGACTTTGCCGGTATCGTCGACGGCGCGGATGGTGCCGTTGCCCGGAGCTTGGAACGTCTTGTTGTGGGAGCCGTATTCTTCGGCGGCCTGCGCCATGAGGCCGACATTTGGGACGGTGCCCATGAGTTTCGGGTCAAAGGCGCCGTGTTTTTTGCAGAAATCGATCACCGTCTGGTAAACGCCGGCGTAGCTGCTGTCCGGAATGACGCAGAGCGTGTCCTGGCCTTTGCCTTGCGCGTTCCACATCTGGCCCGAGGTGCGAATCATCGCGGGCATCGACGCGTCGACGATGACATCGCTCGGCACATGGAGATTGGTGATGCCCTTGTCGGAGTTCACCATCGCCACGGCGGGACGCGACGCGAAGACGGCGGTGAGGTCGGCCTCGATGGCGGCTTTCTGCTCGGCCGGGAGTTTTTCGATTTTACCGAGGAGATCGCCGAGGCCGTTGTTGAGATCAACGCCGAGACCGGCAAGGGTGGCGGCGTGTTTCGTGAAGAGGTCTTTGCAGAACACGCGGACCGCGAGACCGAAGATGATCGGGTCGGAGACCTTCATCATCGTGGCCTTCAAGTGCAGCGAGAATAGAACCTCCTCCTTCTTGGCCTTCATGATCTGCTGGGCGAAGAAGGCGCCCAGAGCCTTTCGGTTCATGAACGTGGCGTCGAAGATCTCGCCGGCCTTCAGCGGAGTTTTTTCTTTGAGGACGATCGTCTGGGCTGCCTTCGCGACGACCTCGGGCGAGGCGCCGGCGGGAGCCGGAGCGGGGACAAACTCGATGCGCACCGTCGTGGGCGCAGCGACGGTGAGGGACTTCTCGTTGGAGAAAAAGTCGTCGTGGCCCATCGTGCCGACGGAAGTCTTCGAGGTGGGCGACCACGCGCCCATCGAGTGCGGGTGCTTGCGGGCGTAGTCCTTGACGGCCTTGGGGGCACGGCGGTCGGAGTTGCCCTCGCGGAGCACGGGATTCACGGCAGAGCCGAGAACTTTGCCGTAGCGGGCCTTGGCGTCTTTCTCGGCGTCGGTGGTGGGGATCTCCGGAAAATCGGGCAGCTTGTAGCCCTTGCCCTGCAACTCTGCGATGGCGGCCTTCAACTGCGGGACGGACGCGCTGATGTTGGGCAGCTTGATGATGTTGGCTTCTGGCTTGAGCGTGAGCGCGCCCAACTCCGCGAGGTGATCGGCGACGCGTTGGTCCGCTGGCAACAAGTCGGAAAACGCCGCCACGATGCGCGCGGCCACCGAGATGTCGCGCGTCTCCACGGCGATTCCCGAATGCTTCGTGAACGCCTGCACGATCGGCAGCAGCGAGTAGGTGGCGAGAGCTGGAGCCTCGTCGGTCTTGGTGTAGATGATGGTGGGCTTGGCGGACATGTTTGAAATAGGAGAGGGAGAGCGGGTGATGGAAGATGGCGGACGTAAGACGGTCAAAGGCAATTGCGGCCACTCGCGGCAGAGCGATGCGTTGCCCGGCGACCGGACGGGGATTCGCTCGCCTCGGACGGGCTCGGGCACCACGGTTTCCGCGCTTTCTTTTTCCTATGAAATTTTCCCGCATTTTGCTCGTGGCACCGTCGTTGGCCGTTTCAGCCGCCGTGGCCCAGATCGATACGGTGCAGAACCTCGCGCCCGGCGTTTATTTTCATCAAGGCGACATTCGTCGTGGGCACAGTAACAACGGGTGGATCGTCTTCGACGACTTCGTGTTGGTCGTCGAAGCGAACTTTCCCTCGGGCGCCAAGATTGTGCTGCCGAAAATCAAAGAAACTTCGCCCAAGCCGATTCGCTTCGCGTTCAACACCCATCACCACGGCGACCATGCGTATGGCAACCAGCTCTGGGCCGATGCGGGCGCCACGATCGTCGCAAACGAGGGTGTGCTGTCCGAAATGAAGGTGGCCGAGACCGGCTTTTTTGGCGGCGCGCCCGGGCGGTGGGAGAGCGCGGCAAAGGGACGGCCGGATGTGGCGGAGTCGAAATTGAAGCCGCCGACGTTGCTGTTTCCGCGCGAGCTTTACTTCGACGATGGCAAGCAGCGCGTGGAACTCCGTTGGTTTGGCGTGGCTCACACGAAGGGCGACGGATTTGTGTGGCTGCCGAAAGAGAAGATTTTGTTCACCGGGGATGCCGTTGTGAATGGGCCACACAACTACGTGGCTGACGGAAACATCGCGGAATGGATTAAAACGCTCGAGGCGCTGAAGGCGCTCGGCGCCGAGAGAATCTGTCCGGGGCACGGGCCGGTCGGGGGAGCGGAGGTCATCGTCGATCAGCAGCGCTACTTCGTGGAGTTGCAGCAGCGAATCAAAGCGCTGGTTGCCGCGCGCAAGTCGCCCGCGGACGTGAAGGCGGCGTTGCCGGGGGTGGCGACCGAGTTGAAAGCGATTCCAACGATCGCGCGCTACGTGCCGGCCTCCTTGATTGCGCACGGCGAAAAGATTTTCCGCGAGCTCGGGGGTGAGGCGTTTCCGCGCTGAACGGGTGAACCGGAGGTGTAGCAATTTGACGTGGCGCTGCGTCGCCGCCGCCGCATCGTGGCGCCACAATTCGTTTTCATCATGAAGAAACTTTTTGCCCTCCTATGCCTCACGTTTGCCTGCGCGTGCGCGAGCGCGCAGGAGCAAGTCCTCGATTTTGGCCCGCGCGGTAAAGCCACGCTTTACCTGCTCGGTGACTGGAAGGCGGTCGTGATCAGCATGGCCGGCCAGTATGAGCTGAACCTTACCCCGAAAGATGAGTCCATCAGCGCTTCCGCCTCGTTCAAGGTCACGTTTCCCGAAGTCGATCGCTACGACACCAAGGGTCGACTCAAGCTACGCGTCGAAGCGGACTGCGCGGTTTACGCCGACCAGTCGGTCGAGGGTAAAGCTTACGGCAAGGAGTTCGTGCTGGGGGCCGGGTATGGTTACTACTGCAGTTTCACTGACGCCGCCTTGCGCGGAAAAAAGGCGCCTCCCGGCGAGACGAAGGTATTGAGCGTGGGAAAGATTCGGCTCACCCCGGAGATCCTCATCGACGTCGCGTTCGGCGCGGATGCGTTCAAAGACGAGGCGTATCAACAGGTGTTGGGTGCGATCGAGGGCATGGTGTTCCAGCCCGGTCGCGGTCGGTAGCGCCGGCTCAGCCCAGCACCGTCAGCACGATGCCGGCGATAATCCCGAGCACCGCGGGAAGTTTCTTACGGCCGTTGAGTTCGCCGAAGAAGAACAGGCCGCCGGCAAATGCCACGAGCACACTTGCGCGGCGCAGGCTGGCTACGACGGAGACAAGCGCCTCGGGATCGCGCAGCGCCGTGAAGTAGATGAAATCGCAGACGAGTAGCGCGGCCGAGAGGAGTGGAACGCTCCAGCGCCAGTGGAACTCGTGACGCGGCCACCAGCGCAGTTTCCAACCCACGACGAGAGGGAGAAAAAGGAGCGCGAGGTAGATCGAAAACCACGCCTGCACGGTGGACGCCGCAAAGCCTGCGCGACCGAGCAGGAATTTATCGTAGAGTCCGCTGATCGCGCCGAGGAGGGTGCCGGCGAGAAGCCACCCGATCCAACGGTTGCGGCTGAAATGAATGCCTTCCGCGCGGCCGACGACGGACAGGCCGACAAACGAGGCGAGCGTGGTGCCAATGCCGAGGAGTTCGAGCCACGACGGGCGTTCGCCGAGGACGAGCAGCGCGCCGAACAGCGTCCAGATGGGACCGGTGGCGCGGATGGGCGCGGCGATGGAGATCGGCAGCTGCTTGACCGCGAAATAGGAACACACCCACGACGCCGCGACGATGGTGGACTTGAGAAGAAGCTGCGCGTGCTGCACCAGCGTCAGTGGCGCCACGGTGAAACTCGGGGGTAGGGCGCCCGGGGTGACGGCCTCGAGCATCATCAACGAAAGCCACAACGTCGCGCTGAACGCGTTCGCAAAAAACAGCACCGGGAGGACGGCGTTGTCGCGCACGGCGTGCTTGGTGCAGAGATCGTAGCAGCCGAGAAAGAAGGCTGAAACGAGACTGGCGACGATCCAATGCATGCGATCGGCCCAGCGTGCTCCCGCGTTGCGGGGCTTCGCAAGGGCGGAGGCGGGCGGACACCGCTGCGGTTCTGCCGCCGTGCGCTCTACTTCGCCCTGCGCGGAATTACTTCTTCTCAGCCGGCGCGGCTTTCGGCGTGGTCGCGGTGACTAGGCGAATCACGTGATAGCTGGCCGGTGTCTCGCCGACATTGCGCATGCCGTGCAGGTCGTTCGAGGCGAAGAACGCGAGCGAGCCCGGGCCAACCCGCTCGGAAGTCCCGTTGATCGTGAATTCCACGGTGCCTTCCCGGACGATCACGACTTCCTCGTCGGGGTGACGATGCGCGCCGTGCGAGGCATCGCCGGCGCGCACCGTCGTGATATGAGTCTCGAGATTTTTTAGCGTGACGGTTGAGCCGTTGAGGATGGCGCGGCCTTCGCCGGTTTTCGTCGGTTTGACGGGGAGTTTTTGGTAATCGAACACGGCGGAGCGCAACTTCGGCGCCGGGTTGTGTTCGGCGGGCGTGTGCGTGGCGGTCGTGGCGAAGTTGATTACCCAATACGTGGCGCGCGTCGCCCCGACGTTTTTGACCGCGTGCGCGTCGTTCGATGCGTAGAAAAACGTGGAGCCCGGTCCGGCCACTTGAGTCTGGCCGTTGATGTGCACCTCGAGGGTGCCCTCCTTGACGATGATCAGTTCCTCCTGCGCGTGCCGATGGGGCGGGTGCGACTCCTTGCCAGGGTTGAGCGTGGTGATGTGACACTCGAAAACTGCGAGCGTCGGCGTGGCATGGTCGGCGACATCGCGTCGTTCGCCGTTGGCGGTCGTGCGC
Organism: Opitutaceae bacterium; assembly: GCA_031425115.1. Lineage (GTDB taxonomy): Bacteria > Verrucomicrobiota > Verrucomicrobiia > Opitutales > Opitutaceae > ER46. The sequence continues at coordinate 10,306 of JANPIT010000430.1, forward strand.
ACCACGAGTTTGTCCCAATTAAAAACCTTCGAGCCGATCATGGGTTTGGGGGCGCGTTCCTGCTTGGGCGCGGTTTGCGCCGCGGCGGACAGGATCGCGAGGGCAAAGAGGCCGGCGAGTGCGGCGAAACGGCGACGGTGGGGAAGAGGCATGGAAATGAAGGTGAGGGGCTTCTCGATAAACGCGGGGAGGAGCGAGCAACCCCGAAGGACGATCGAAATCTCAAAGAGTGGCGCGAGTCGAACTGGTTTCTTCGTCGGCCCGGGAACGAGCGATGAGAACGTCGTGAGCGCGCGGCTGACCGAGGTGCCGTGGTTTCGTGGTGACATCACGAATTGGACCACGCACCTTGCCCGCCCCGCTGTGACGCTTTTCGCTTTCTACGTCGTCGTAATCACCCTCGGCATTCTGAGCATGGGTTTCCAGCTGCTTGCTTCGCGGTTGCTGAACCCGCATTTCGGTTCGTCGATCATCGTGTGGGCGTGGCTCATCTCGACGTTTCTTGCGGCGTTCAGCATCGGTTCGATGGTGGGCGGCTGGATCAGCAGCCTTGGCGCCGATCAGCGGCGGCGCGGGCAGCTCTACGGGCTGTTTATCACCGTGATCTCGCTCGCGGTGGTGGCGATGTTCGGGCGCGCGCTGCTTAACCAAATTGAAGTGGCCTTCACCGATATGAGCATGGCGCTTTTTATCTCCTGCTTCGGGATCTTCTTCCTGCCAGTGACGGCGCTCTCCACCTTCGGCCCGCAGTGTGTCCAGTTTCTGGCTACACGGGGGACGCCACCGGGCAAGGCTTCTGGCATCGTCTATGGCGTGAGCACGCTCGGGAATATCGCGGGCGTGATGCTCACGGCCTTCGCGCTTATTCCGCATCTGCGGGTTTCAACGCTGCTGTATCTTTGGCTCGGCGTTGCCGTCGTGAGTTTGTTGTGTCTGCTTCGGTTGCTACGGATTCCCGTTCCTTCGTCTTCGCCATGAAGTCCCTTCGCTTCGCCCTCCTGTCTGCCGTGCTTGCCGGACACGCCGTCGGCGCCGATTTCGTCGAGAGCTACGACACGATTTACCAAAGGCTGATGGTTGAGCGTCGAGGTGACATCGTTGAGTTGCGGGCGCGCGCGCGCGGCAGTGAGGCGCTCGAGTCGGCAGTCGACTTGAGTGATCCACTCAAACTCGTGGTGCCTTACACGCGTTCGCTTTTCGGTGCACTGTTTCTGCAGCCGAATCCGCAGCGCGTGCTGATGATCGGTCTCGGTGGGGCGGGATTTCACCGGTTGTTCGAGGCCGCTTATCCGGACGCGTTGCTTCAGACAGTCGAACTCGATGCGAAGGTGCTTGAGCTCACCCGCACGCGCATGGAGTTCAAGCCGACGGACAAGACGCCGGTGGCCGTCATGGACGGCCGGATGTTCGTGAAGCGAGACAAACAGCAGTGGGATTGGCTGATCCTCGACGCGTTCCAGGGCGGATACGTGCCGCCACACTTGAAAACGGAGGAATTTTATCGGGAGTGCGCCGCGCGGTTGAATGATCGCGGCGTGTTCGTCAGCAATCTACATGCGACGAGCGAACTCTACTATTCGGATTTGAAGACGATTCAGGCGGTGTTTCCGCAGGTCGTGCTTTTCGGTGTCGACGGACGCGGCAACGTGATCGCGTGCGCCGTGAAATATCGCACGCCGGTCATCACCGACCCTGCGAAATGGCCCGCACCGGACATGCTGATGGTCCCGCCGTTTCTTGGCCGGATCGACATGACGGAGATCAAGCGTGAGGTCATTGCCGTGCCGACCGAGCGATTGCGCAAGGCGAAGGTGCTGAGCGATGACTTCGCACCGGTGGAGTATCTCGACGCGATGAAGGTGAACAATTCGGACAAGAAGAATTGAACCGTGGGTTGGTGAGTGGCCGCTGAGCGATCTGGTTCGCTTTCCTAGAACGCTGTGAGTCGCTCGATGCGAGGGCGCGCCCCGAATTAATCCGCTTTCGAGCATTGACGCTTTCGGCGCGTCGCTGAGCCTCATCGCACCCCGCGGCTCCCCGCCGCCCCACGATGAGCCTCCCCTCTGTTTCGCCCATTGCACCGGTCGATCGCGCTCGCCGCAAAGCCTACTGGCGCCTCCTCCCCATCCTGTTTCTCGCTTACGTCATCGCGTTCATCGATCGCGCGAATGTCGCCTTTGCGAAGCTGACGATGACGGAGGACCTGCCCGGTTTCGACAACGCCGTGATCGGTTTCGGCGCGGGCATTTTCTTCATCGGTTATTTTCTCCTCGAGATACCCGGCTCGCTGATCGTCGAACGTTGGAGCGCGCGGCTGTGGATTTCGCGCATCATGATCACCTGGGGATTCATGGCGTCGCTCACGGCCTTCATCGGGCACCACCTGCGGGTATCGACGTGGTTTGTGGGAGTCTGGAACTCCGCCTTCAAGACTGCGCTCGGCGTGACGGAGTTTCAGTTTTATGCCGTGCGTTTTCTGCTCGGTCTGGC
>JANPIT010000431.1:0-2683 GCA_031425115.1 Opitutaceae bacterium
GGTCTTGAGGTGGATGTATCCACGAAACTGATGTTCCTGCCGCAGTGACCGCGCGACGGCCACGACTTGCTCCATCGTGTAATCGGCATTGCGGATGATGCCCGAGCTGAGGAAGAGGCCCTCGATGTAATTGCGCCGGTAGAAATCCAGCGTGAGCTGCACCACTTCTTCCGGCGTAAAACGCGCGCGTCGCACCTGGCTCGACACGCGGTTCACGCAGTAGAGGCAGTCGTAGACGCAATAGTTCGTGAGCAGGATTTTCAGCAGGGAAACGCAGCGGCCGTCCGGCGTATAGCTGTGACAAATACCGGTGCCGATGGTCGACCCCAGGCCGCCGGAATCGCGGGAGTTGCGCGTGGTAGTGCCGCTGCTCGCGCAGGACGCATCATACTTTGCCGCATCCGCGAGGATGGACAGTTTCTGCTGGAGATCCATGGACGCGCTGAACGTGCCACGGGTGCACGCGTCAGCAAGCGGCGGGGCGGAGATGATGACGCACATTGCGCAACGCCCCGCGGTGGCGGCACCTTGGGGCACGAAAAGGGAAAGGCCGCCGCGGTGTTTCTTTCTAGCGGGCGCGCCCGTCGCGCGCCACGCTGACCCCGTATGACCCCGCGCATCGCTGCGTCCGATCTCGTTGCCTTCGCCACCGCGCTCCTGAGCCGCGCCGGGCTCGATTCGGACAAGGCGACGACGGTTGCCGAGGTTCTGGTCGAGGGTGATTTGCTCGGGCACACCACCCACGGTCTCGCGCTGCTGCCGGCATATCTGGCCGACGTGGAAAAGGGCAGCATGCGGAAGACGGGAGAGCCGCGGGTCGTGGCCGATTTTCCTGCGAGTGTCACGTGGGACGGCGGACGGCTCCCCGGCCCGTGGCTCGTGCGCCGTGCGCTTGATCTCGCGGTCGGACGGGCGCAGACCAACGGTCTCTGTTCGATCGCGATCCGGCGCAGTCATCACATCGGTTGTCTGGCGGCGTATCTCCAGCGCGTGACGGAGCAGGGTATGATGGTGATTCTCACGTGCTCGGACCCGAATGTGTGCAGCGTGGCGCCGCACGGTGGGCGTCGCGAAGTCTTCACGCCCAACCCTCTCGCCGCGGCGTGGCCGACCGCGGGCGAACCGGTGATTCTGGATGTGTCGATGTCGATCACCACCAACGGACTCACCAAACGTCTGCACACGGAAGGGCGCCGATTTCCGGGAGCGTGGGCGTTGACCGCGGCGGGTGAGCCGACGGACGACCCGGGTGCGCTCTACGCGAAACCGCCGGGGACGTTGTTGCCGATGGGCGGCTTGGACCACGGACACAAGGGCTACGCGTTTGCGCTGTTGGTCGAGACGCTCACCGGAGGCCTGGCCGGCCATGGCCGCGCCGATCCGGGTGAAGGGTGGGGCGCGACCGTTTATCTTCAGGTGATGAATCCCGCGTGCTTCGGTGGCGCGGAGGAATTCCGCCGGCAGACCGAGCACATTGCCGCGACGTGTCGTGCAACGCCGCCGCGCGCGGGCTTCGAGCGCGTGCGGCTGCCGGGCGAATCCGGATTATGGAGACGCGCTGAGCAGCTTGCGCAGGGTGTGGAGTTGCACCCGAGCATCCTCCCCGCGCTTCAGGTGTGGAGCGAAAAACTCAACGTTTCGCTCCCCGGCACAGTGTAACGTAATACGTTACACTCGTCCGGGCAGGACGGACTGTCAGCGTGCTTTCCGGGCTGACACGCGGACGGCCCCGCCGCACAACTTCCCCTCCAACCATGACTCCGGCTCAACTCCGCCGCGCCCGCGCGGCGCTCGACACCTTTGTTATCGAAACGCCCTCGTGGGGCTTTGCCGACACGGGCACGCGCTTCGGGAAATTCTTCCAAGACGCCTCCGCGATCGATCTGGGCGACAAGCTTGCCGATGCCGGCCACGTGAATCGACTCACCGGCTGTTGTCCGACCGTCGCGGTGCACGTGCTGTGGGACTTCAAGGCAGGCGAAGATCCGAAAGCCGTCGCGCGACTCGCGCGGAAACACGGCGTGAAAATCGGCGCGATCAACCCGAACCTCTTTCAGGACCAATGCTACAAGTGGGGTTCGTTTGGGAACGCCGACGCGGCGGTGCGCGCGCGTGCGCTCCAGCACTGCATGGATTCGATCGCGATCGGCCGTGCGGTGAACAGCGAGTATCTTTCGCTCTGGTTTGCGGACGGCACCAACTACCCTGGCCAGGAAAGCATTCGCGACCGCAAGCAGCGGTTCGAGGCGGCCCTGCGTGCGTGCCACCAGAAACTCGGCCCGAAGCAGACGATGCTCGTCGAATACAAGCCCTTCGAGCCCGCGTTCTACGCGACGGATATCGCAGACTGGGGCATGGCGCTGTTGCTCGCCAAGAAAGCCGGACCGCGCGCCAAGGTGCTCGTGGACACGGGTCATCACTACAACGCGCAGAACATCGAGCAGATCGTGGCCTGGCTGCTCGATGAGGACATGCTCGGCGGTTTTCATTTCAACGATCGCCGTTACGCCGACGACGATCTCACGCTCGGCTCGATCGATCCCTATCAAGTTTTCCGGATCTTTCATGAAATCCACTTCTTCGCGGCCGACCGCGGGCGCATGCCGAAGATCGCCTATATGATCGACCAGTGCCACAACGAGAAACCGAAGATCGAGGCGACGATCCAGACGGTCGTGATGGC